>NZ_JBHXKE010000079.1:0-35853 GCF_042722765.1 Kitasatospora sp. NPDC058406 | reverse complement strand
GCCCCTCACCACGGTGAGGGGCAGCGGTCGTTCCCGGGGGCCGGGCGGGCGGGGGCCCGGGGCCCTCCGTCCTGTCCGTGGAGCGGTGTCAGGAGGCGGTGACCGCGAGCTCGCCGAGCGTGGGCGCGCCGACGGCGGCGCTCACGCTGGCCCACTCCGACCAGGCACCTCGGTCGTAGTCGCCGGTGGCGCTGTACAGGAAGCCGCCGACGACGGTGTAGAGGTGCAGCCGGTTGCCGATGGCCACGGCCGAGACCCGCTCGACGGAGCCGCGGTCGCCGGTGGCGGCGGTGACGTCGCCCCAGCCGGACCAGCGGCCGGCGGCGTAGTCACCGCTGGCCTGGTGGAGCCGGCCGCCGGCCGTGGCCACGACGTGCAGGGTGCTGCCGATGGACGCGGCCGACAGCTGGGTGACGGGCCCGCCGGAGGGCAGGCCGAGTGCTGAGGTCACGTCGCCGGAGCTCCAGGCGCCGCGGTCGTAGTTGCCTTCGGCGTCGTAGACCCGGCCGTCGGTGCCGAGGGCCACGACGTGCAGGGAGTTGCCGTTGCGGGCGGCGGTGATCCGCGCGGCACCGTGCAGCCCGGAGGCCGAGGTCACGTCGCCCCAGCCGGACCAGGTGCCGGAGTTCCAGTCGCCGGTGGCCTGGTAGACCCTGCCGCCGACGAGGGCGAGGACGTGCAGCTTGCGGCCCATGGCGGCGACGGCGACCTGCTGGGGAGCGCCGGGCAGCGGCCCGGCCGCGTAGCCCGCGGTCACCTCGCCCCAGCGGCTCCAACTGCCGTCCGCCATGGACCGGTCGGTGATGTGGATCCGGCCGGCGGCCGCGACCACGTTGTGGACCACGCCGTCGTCGGTGCTGCCGACCGCGGTCGAGGTGACGGCGTTCTCGGGGAACGGCCGCCCGTCGGCGGGGACGGAGGTGAACGGCGCCCAGACGCCGTAGCCGTAGTGCGCGCCGCTGTTCAGCAGCGAGGAGTAGCCGGTGGCCAGCACCTGCACCCGCTCACCGGGCTTGAGCACGGCGAGCGAGGGGGTCTCGGTGACCTGGAGCTCCCTGCTGACGGCCCGCTGCCGGGCCTCGTCGCGCGCCGTGAAGGTCACGGTGTAGGTGCCCGCCGCCGCGTAGCTGTGCGTGACGCGGTCGGTGTCCGAGTGCACCACGGCGGTGTTGCCGTCGCCGAAGTCGATCGTGCCGTCGACCAGGGCGTAGGGCGACATCCCGCTGAGCTCGAACTCGTAGGTGTACGGCCAGCCCGCGTTCTTGGCGTTGAAGCTGGCGAGCAGCGGGAAGTCCGGGTTCGCCTGGATCGTCGAGATGGCCGCCGCGGCCCGGCCGCCCGCGGCGTCGACGGCCGTGGCGGTCACCGGGTGGAAGCCGGTCGAGGTGTAGGTGTGCCGCACGGTGGCGTCCGTCGTGCGGACCGGCTCGCTGCCGTCCCCGAAGTCGACGAGGTAGGCACCCGGGCCGAGGTTCCAGGAGTTGTCGAAGCCGAGCTGGGCGACGACGGTGAAGGGCACCGGTCCCTTCGGGGTGGTGACGCCCTCGCCGGTGATCTCCAGACGGGTCTCGCCGACCATGCCGCCGAGCTCGTGGGCGCCGCGGTCGCGGGTGCCGGTCCCGGTGTTGGCGACGTCGGGGTGGTCGAGGGCGGGCTGGCCGAACAGGTCGGTGCCGACGCCGGGGGCGGTCGGGTCGGCGGAGTCGATCGCGCCGGCGGCGGCCGGGGTCAGCCGGTTGAACGGGCGGTCCGGGGTCATCGCGGAGTACTCGATGTCGAGGTCCAGGTCGTGCGTGCCCTGCCCGGTGGCGGCGGCGAACGCGGCCGGGGACGCGTAGCGGGTGCCGGCCCACTTGTAGGGCTGCGAGCCGGACTTCGCGTGGACGACGTTGTAGTCGACGCTCGCGGTCGGGGCGGCCGCGGCCGAGACGGTGATCTGGGCCTGGTCGTCGCCGAAGGGCGAGCAGTACGGACGGTCGGCCTGGCCGCTCTTCGCGTTCCCGTCGACCGCGATGTTGTTCTTCACCACGGCCCGCGGCGAGTCGCCGTCCAGCAGGACGCTGCCGAAGCAGGTGAGCGCGAAGGTGTTGTTGGTGACGGCCAGGTCGGCCACGCCGGTGGCGGTGACGCCGGTGGTGCTGGTCCGGCTGAAGTCGTTGCCGGTCACCAGGACGTGGTGGGCGGCGCCGTCGACGACGAGGCCGTATCCGTGGTTGAAGGAGTTCCGGCTGACCGTGACGTGGTCGCTGCCCTCGCCGATGTGGAGGGACTGCTGGTAGCCCGAGCGGTCGTACCAGTTCTGGTCGATGACCACCCGTGTCGAGCCGAGGACCTGCACGCCGCGCGGGGCGAACGTCCGGAAGCCCCGGATCGTGACGTCGTGCACGCCGGTCAGGACGAAGGAGCTGCGGTCCGCCGGTCCGCGGACGGCCGGCGCGTTGTGGAAGGGCGCGGTGTCGACGGGACCGCCGAGGAAGGTGATCGGCTGTTCCGGGGTGCCGGAGCGGGTGATCCGGACCTCCTCCGGGTAGTCGCCCGGCCAGACCCGGACGGCCTGCCCGGGCTCGACGACGGCGGCCGCGGCGGAGACGGTGCAGAACGGCCGCGCGACGGTTCCGGCGCCGGCGCCCTGGTCCGCGCAGTCTCTGGAGAGCTCGTTGACGTGGAGCGTGGTCGCGGTGGCGGCCGGGGCCGCGGTGGCCGGTCCCGGCAGTCCGAGTGCGGCGCTGGCCGTGGCGACAGTCAGTCCGAGGACGTGACGCAGACGCACGTGGTGCCTCCCCCTTCAGGATGTGACGGTGCGTTCACCGACGGGCCTGCACGCGTAGGTCCTGGGCGCGCTTCGGGCAGGGTCGGTGAAGATCGGCCCGAGTATGGCAGGGCTGATGCTCTGTGGGCGACCGTAAATCCGATCGTCGTACGGTCGTGATCTTGCTGGCCCGAATCGTTCACTTTCCCCCCGGAAAGCCCGTGAGCCCCCGGCCGAGGGTGCTCGGCCGGGGGCTCACGGGTGGTGCCTGTGTGCCGTCAGGCGGCGGCGACCGAGAGGCCGGTGAGGCCGGGGGCCCCGACGGCGGTGGTGACGTTGCCCCAGCCGGACCAGGCGCTGCGGTCGTAGTCGCCGGTGGCGTTGTACATCCAGCGCCGGGAGAGGGCGTACAGGTGGAGCTTGTTGCCGATGGCGACGGCGGAGACGTCGTCGATCGGGCCGAGCGGCCCGGCGGCGGTGGTCAGGTCGTGCCAGCCCGCCCAGTAGCCGGCGGCGTAGTCGCCGGTGGCCTGGTACAGGCGCTCGTCGGTCACGGCGATGACGTGCAGCTTGCTGCCGATCGCGGCGGCGGAGAGCTCGCTGATCGCTATGGCGGAGGGCAGGCCGATCACGGAGGTGGGCTCGCCGGAGCTCCAGGTGCCGCGGTCGTAGTTGCCGTCCGCGACGTAGACCCCGTCGTCGAGACCGAGGCTCACGACGTGCAGGGAGTTCCCGGTGACGGCGGCCGTGACCCGGGTGGAGAGGGGCAGGTCGGCGGCCGAGCTGACGTTGCCCCAGCCGGACCAGCTGCCGGCGCCCCAGTCGCCGGTGGCCTGGTAGACGTCACCGTCGACGAGGGCGAGGACGTGCAGCTTGCGGCCCATGACGGCGGTGGCGACCTGCTGGGGGGCGCCGGGCAGCGGCCCGGCGACGGCGGGCGAGGTGATCTCGCCCCACGAGGACCAGCGGCCGTCCGACATGCGCCGGTCGGCGATGAAGACCCGGTTGCCCGCGGCGGCCACGTTGTGGACCACGCTGTCGGTGGTGGTGCCGATCGCGGTCGAGGTGACGGCGCTCTCGGTGAAGGGCCGGTTGGTGGCGGCCAGTGTGGAGAACGTGGCCCAGACCCCGTAGCCGTAGTGGGCGCCGCTGTTCAGCAGGGAGGTCTCGTTGGTGCCCAGCACCTGTACCCGCTCACCGGGTTGGAGCACGGCGGTCCTGGGATCGACGCCGGTCCGGAGCTGGGCGGGCGCCCCGGCGAGGGCGGTCCGCGCCTGTGCCTGGACGCGCTGCTCGGTGTGGAAGGTGGTCACGGCGGCCGCCGGTCCGGCGACGGCCGGGACGGACAGGCCGAGTACGGCGGTGGCCGCGACGACGGTCAGCCCGAAGGCGTGACGCAGGCGCATGGGGAATGTCTCCTCTGGGTGAAGTCGCGCCGAGTATCGCAGGCGCCGGTCGGACGTGAGCGATCGGGTTGCCCGGTCCGGACCGCGCCCCCGGCGGTCCGGTCCGTGCCCGTCGGGGCCGGACCGCCGGTGTTGTGCGGGCAACTCGCTCCGGCCGTAAGGCTGTTACCGGTCGGTCGGGGTGGTGGCGGGTGCCCGCCCGGGGTGAGGTGTGCGGGAGGACGGGCGCCTCGTGGGTGGGGCGCCGCGGCCGTCCGTGACGTCGGGCGGTCGGTCCTCCCGCGCGCCTGCCGCCCGGCAGGGCGGAGTGTTCGGAGGCGGAGATGGCAGCGATGGCGAGGACGACGAGGACGACGAGGACGGGGAGGTTCGGGAGGGCGGTGGCCTCGGCGGCGGTGGTCGTCGGGTTGGCGCTGGCCGGAACGGTGGGGACGGCCACGTCGGCCCAGGCCTTCAACGCGGCGTGGGAGCGCTGCTCCACGGAGGGGCCGCACACCGATCCCAAGCTCGGCGGCCCGTACCTGTGCGGCGGCAGGTGGGGCTCCCCCTGGTACGTCCACTTCCCGGACAAGGTGGAGCAGGTCTTCGCGGTCGGCACCGACTTCGCGGTGTGGAGTACGTGGACCGGTCCGGGCACGCGGCAGTGGGGCCCGTGGGTCTCGATGGGCGGGCGGGTGACCGGTGGGGTGTCCGTCGCCTCCGAGGACGGGTACGTGCTGCAGCTGGTCACGACCGGCACGGACGGCAAGCTCTGGTACAACACCCGCGGGAGGAACGGCGTCTGGACCGGTTGGTTCCGGTAGTCGCACCGGCGTCGCCCGGGCCTGTGGCTCGGGCGACGCGGGTGCCTTCGGAGGAGGTCAGGCGACGCAGTCGGGGACGGCGGGGGCGCTGCCGACACAGTTGTCGGGGACGTTGCCGCTGACGGGCGAGGTGGTGAGGGTCATCTCCCCGTTCCGGCGGTAGACACCTGCCGCGTTGATGGCGCTGTTGGCGCTGACCGAGGTGCTGGTGAGGGTGGTCGAGGTCGCGTCGACCGCGGCGATCCCCCCTCCCTGGGCCCCGGAGCTGTTGCCGTTGACGGCGCTGCCGGTGGTGGTCAGCGAGCCGCGCAGGCCGTTGTAGACACCGCCGCCCCGGCCGGTGGCCCTGTTGCCGGACACGGTGCTGTCGGTGAAGGTCGCGGCCGGGCCCTTGGCGGGGGCCGCGGTGTCGGCGTTGGCGAGGGCGCCGCCCCGGCCTGCGGCGGTGTTGCCGGTGAGCGCGCTGGCGGTGAGGGTCACGGCTCCGTGGTTGAGGATGCCACCGCCGTCCGTGGCGGCGCGGCCGTTGCGCAGGGTGACCTTGCCCTTGAGGGTCAGACTGCCGCCGGCGGAGACCTTGGCGATGCGGAAGGCCGGTGTACCCGGCGTCGACGAGCGGGTGATCGTGTCCGTGTCACCGGTCAGGGTGATGGCGGTGGTGATCACCGGGAGGGCGTTGGGGCCGTCGCCGTCACTGCTGTGGGGTGAGGTGATCGTGTACGTGCAGTTGGCGGCGAGGACGACATCGCCGCCGCCGGCCGTGTTGGCGGCGTTCACGGCGGCCACCAGCGCCCCCTCGTCGCAGGCCACGACGGCCTGTGCGGTGGACGGGGCGAGGGCGGCTGCGGTCGCGGTCAGGACGATCGCCCCCACGACGGCCGGAACGGTCCGGACAGTGCGCATCTCAGGCCGCCGCACACGAGGTGACGGCGGCCTGGGCGGCGGCGACGGAGGTGGAGGCCGCGGCGGCACTCGCGTCGGCGGAGGTCTCGGCCGCGGCGGCGGCCGCGGTCGCCGTCCCGGCGGCCTCACCCAGGACCGTCGCGGGTTCCCCCGCGGCGATGGCGGCGGCCAGGGCCTTGGCGGCAGCGGCCGAGGTGGCCGCGTCGCTCTTGGCCACGTCGGCCGCCGCCGCGGCGTTGGTGGCCGCCGTGGCGGCCGCGGTGGTGGAGGCCGCGCAGGCCACCGGATCGGCCGCCGCGTGGACGGCCGGAGCCGGGGCGGGACTGAGGGCTTCGGCGGGCGACACGAAGGCCGTGCCGGCCACGAGGGCACAGGCCGTGAGGGTCGCGGCGGCGAGAGGGCGGAGCTTCATGGAGATCCCCTGTTCGGGTGTCGGGAGGGAGACGAGCGCGGAGGGTCCGGCACAGGTGGACGGCCACGGATCCCGGGTCCGGGTCCGGGGCTGCTCGTACCTGGAGCGAAGCACGTGAAGGGGCTTCTGTCCGTGCGGTGTTCGGCCGGCCCCGGGTCCGGCGGTGCTCCCGTGCCGGACGAGGGATCGGGTCCCGGCCCTGGCCAGGACCGGTGGCGTCCCCGTTCGGTTGTCCTCCGCTCGGCCGATCCGCGCGGCCTCGGACGAGTAGCCGAGGAGGTCCGCCGCCGGAATGAGGGCGGGCCGCCCCGCTCGCCCTGCCCCGTCCCGGCCGGAGACCCCTTGACTGGTCCTTTTGCGTGCATTCTGACTAAAAATCCAGTCAGGATGCCGTGCGCGGCACCCGCGGACCGCCAGCCCACCCTCTCCCCGAAGGCGACCCGCCCGTGACCTCGTACGACCTCCTCACCTCCTGCGGCTCCCCGCGGGACCGGCCCGCCGTCCTCGTCGCCGACCTCGACCTCGGCCAGCGCCGGGACTGGCTGGAGTTCGGCCTCCTGCGGACCCGCCGCCCCGAGCTGTACGGCCCGCTCGCCGAGCAACTCGCCACCCCGGCGGTCCAGGGCCCGGCCGGGAGTCCGGCCCCCTGCGGTCACGGTCGCGTCGCAGGGGGTCGGTGCCGTACGCAACCCCGGGCTCGGGAGTATCGGACTGGCCGTCAATTTTGGCAGTTCTTACGGGACTTGGGTCGTGCGGGGGCGATCGGTCCGGCAGGGTGCGGCGTTTGCAAAACCTTTGCCTGATCCGGTTGACAGGTCTAGACCTACCCCTGTTGAGTCGTCGCGCCCCGCACGTGACGGCCTCCGGGCCCGGTCCGTCCCACGACGGACCGTTCGGGGCAGTGGTCTCCCTGCCGCCGTCCTCCGTTCCCACGATCGTGCGGCCCCCACCGCACAAGGGGTGATCTCGTCATGCGTCACAGATCCACGACCCGGCTGACCCTCGGCGCAACCGCCGCGGCCCTGCTCGGCCTCCTCGTCCCGCTGGCGCCCGCCGCGATGGCGGCCGACCCCGATTCGGCGGCCGTCTCCCGGGACTCGGGCGACCAGGACCGGTCCGGCGGGTTCAAGTACAAGCGGGTCGGCTACTTCATCCAGTGGGGCGTCTACGCCCGCAACTTCCACGTCAAGGACCTGGAGACGAGCGGCACCGCCGACAAGCTCACCCACATCAACTACGCCTTCGGCAACGTCGGTTCGGCGGGCACCTGCCAGATGGGCGGCCCCGGCTCCGACACCTGGGCCGACTACGTCCGCCCGGTCGGCGCGGCCGAGTCGGTGGACGGCGTGGCCGACGCCGACGGCCAGGCGCTGGCCGGCAACTTCAACCAGCTCCGCAAGCTCAAGGCCGAGCACCCGGACCTCAAGCTGATGATCTCGCTGGGCGGCTGGAGCGGCTCGGCCTACTTCTCGGACGCGGCGCGCACCGCCGCCGGGCGCAAGGCGCTGGTCGCCTCCTGCATCGACCTCTACCTCAAGGGCAACCTGCCGGCCGACGGTGCCCGGGGTGGCGCGGGCGCCGCCGCGGGGCTCTTCGACGGCATCGACCTCGACTGGGAGTGGCCCGGCTCCGAGGGCGCCCCCGGCAACGGCATCCGCCCCGAGGACAAGAAGAACTTCACCGCCCTCGTCCACGAGTTCCGCACCCAGATCGACGCGTACGGGAAGTCGTTGTCCCGCCGCAAGCACTTCGAGCTGAGTGCCTACGTGCCCACCGCCCCCGCCAAGATCGACGCGGGCTTCGAGGTCTCCAAGATCATCCGGGACTTCGACTTCGTGAACCTCCAGGGCTACGACTTCCACGTCTCCGGCGAGAAGACCACCGCCCAGCAGTCCGCGCTCTACGCCCGGAACGACTTCAGCGTCGACCAGACCGTCAACGCCTGGCTGCGGCGGGGCGCCCCCGCGCGCAAGCTGGTGACCGGCCTGCCGTTCTACGGCCAGGGCTGGACCGGGGTCACGGGAGGGGGCGACGGTCTCGGGCAGCCCGCCGCCGGTCCCGCCCCGGCGACCTGGACGGCCGGTACCGAGGACTACAAGCTCCTGAAGAAGCTCGCCGACTCGGGGACGTACAAGCTGTACCGGGGCCAGAAGAACGGCCACGCCTGGCTCTTCGACGGCACCACCCTGTGGACGTACGACGACCCGACCGTGCTGCGCGCCAAGGCCGCGTACGTGCGCAACGAGGGTCTCGGCGGCGCCATGATCTGGTCGCTCGACGGGGACACCCCGAACGGTGAGCTGATCACGGCGATCGACCAGGGCCTGAGCCGCCGGCACTGACGCACACCGCACGTTCCGCACACCGCACGTTCCGCACACCGCACGTTCCGCAGGTCCGGTCCGGCTCGCGTCGGCCGGACCTGCGGCTTCGGCGGGGAGGGTCAGACGCGGAACGCCGCGACGTAGCGCCGGGGTTCGCGCCGCAGGTCGGCCTCCCAGCGGTCCGCGCACTGTTCGGCGAACGTCTTCCGGGTGTGCAGCACCTCGTCCAGGGGATCGAGGTAGGCGAGGACCTTCGGCGGTTCCAGCCCTGCCTCGACCCGGGCCCGCAGCCCGGCCCGGGCGAGCCGGACCAGTTCCGCCGCGAGGTCGTGGACGCGGTCGCCGCCGAGGTCCGTCCGCAGGCCCTCGGACGGCAGCGCGGCCATCGCCGCCCGGTGGTCCGCCGCGCTGTAGGGGCGCAGCAGGTCCCAGGCCGCCGCCCGCGACGGCGGGTGGTAGCTGAGCCCCACCCACAGCGCGGGGACGGCCGCGAGGTGCGGGTACGGCGGGCCGTCCCCGGCCCGTAGCTCCAGGGTCCGGCGGACCCTGACCGCCGTCCAGATCTGCGACAGGTGGGAGACCCAGTCGTCGAACGCCGGAAGGGTGCCGTCGTCGAAGCCCTGCCGCAGGATCGCGCCGAACGGCCGGTCGGGTGCCGGCCGGTAGCCCCCGTCCGCGCCCCGGTGGTAGATCATCGGGAGCCCGAGAGCCCAGTCGACGACGTCGTCGGCGCCCACGTCGTCCCGCAGGGCGGCCGGCATGACACCGCAGCGGCCCGGGTCCATCCGCAGCCAGTCCTGCGAGCGGTGTGACAGCAGGCCGTTGGAACGGCCCTCGTGCAGGGGCGAGTTGACGAACAGCGCGGTGACCGTCGAGGACGCCGCCATCTGCATCCGCAGCTTCTCGGTGAAGTCCCGCTCCGAGAGGTAGTCCAGGTGCACCTGGGCGGACAGCGAGAGCGCCATGACGTTCGGCGCCCCGCGCCCGGCCGCGCCGATCCGGGTGAAGTAGTCCCGCATGACGGCGCCGCGGACCATCGGCACCCACGTCATCGCGTCCACCCGGTCGAAGGGGAGCCGCGCGCCCGGCAGCAGGGCCAGACCGAACCGTCCGACCAGCTCGGACAGCCGCTCCAACGCCTCGCGCGTGCCGTCCACGGCCGCGGCCAGGCCGGCCACCGGGACGGACGAGTACTCCAACTGCCCGCCGTGCTCCAGCGTGACGAGGTCACCGCCCGGCAGGTTGACGCCGGTCAGCCGCCCGGCGTCCGTCCGGCGTTCGCCGCCCCACTCGGCGAGCACGGTCTCCAGGACCTCCTCGATCCCTCCCGCGCCCTCGTAGGGGGCGGCGAGGCCGGTCTCGGGGTCGACCACGCCGTTCTCGATCTCCAGCCCGACCAGTTCGGTGCCGCCCGCCGCCGGGACGAAGATCGACCGGAGGTCCTCGCGCCGCAGCCGTCCGGGCCCGGTCCCGCCGGTCCCGCCGGTCCCGCCGACGCCGCCGGCCACGCGCCCGCCGGTCACGGTCGGCTCCCCACCGTGGCGGTGCCGTACCGCTTCCCCTGGTCGAGCACCCGGAGCACCACGTCGAGGGCCGACTGCGCGGCGCCCTGCATCCACGCGTGCGAGGCGGACAGGTGCTCGCCCGCGAAGTAGATCCGCGGGTCGTCGGCCGGGTGCGGGGTGCCCAGTCCGCGCAGGTAGCGGATGTGCTCGCCGGGTGCGAGGTGGGCGAACGCGCCGCCGCCCAGGCCGATCTGGTCGTCCCAGTTCCAGTGCACGATGTCGTCGACGTCGTGGCGGATGAGGGGGTGCAGCCGCTCCAGGCACTTGAGCACCAGCAGGTCGCGGTCGGGCTGCGGGAGGGTCGTGAAGCGGCGGGCGTTGGCGCCCCAGAGGTAGGCGCCGGTGAGCACCGCGGACTCGTGGGACCGGTCGGGGTCGAGGGCGACCAGGTACGGGCCTCCGGCCGGGCCGTCGCCGTTCGTGCTGCCGGAGCCGCTGCCGGAGCCGCTGCCGGAGCCGCTGACGGAGCCACTGACGACGGAGCCGCCGATGCCGGGCCCGTGGCCGCGGTGGCCGTTCCCGCCGGATCCGTTTCCGCCGGGCGCGCTCCCCCCGGGGCCGGTCCCGTCCACGAGCGTGCGGGCGTTGTCCGACGGGTACCAGCACTGCTGGATCGGCATGTCCGTGAAGCTGCCGCCGCCGAAGATCCCGTCCGCCAGCTCCCAGCTGCGCCGTCGGGTGTGCACCAGGACCTTGGTGCTGCTGGCGTAGCTGATGCCGCGGATGGCGTGCTGCTGGTGGTGCGGCAGGTCGGGCCGGAAGACGATCTGGTCCAGGGCCGGCACCGGGACGCAGCAGACCACGAAGTCGAACCGGTCGGAGACCGGGCTGCCCAGCCGCAGTCCCCGCACCCGCACGCCCGATCCGGTCAGCGAGAGCTCGTCGATCCGGGTGGACAGGCGCAGGGTCCCCGGCCGCAGCGCCCGGACGAAGGACTGCACCAGGGTGTCCATCCCTCCGACGAGTTCCACCTGCCCGAGGTGGAACAGGCCGAAGTAGTCGACGAGGACCTCCAGCAGGCACGACTGCTCGTAGTGCGCCAGGCCGCTGGCGTGGCCCAGCAGGTGCCAGGCCTCCGGCGACAGCCGCTCGTGGACGTACTGCCAGAGCGACACGGTGGTGAGCCGGTCGAGGGCGGGATCGTCCCACCGGCCGGCCAGCAGGCGCCGCTGCTGGTCCGCGGTCAGCGAGCTCCACACCGCCCTCAGCAGCCTGTCCAGGACGTCGAGCGGGGCGCCGAGCTCCTCGGCGCGCAGCGCGTAGACGGAGTTCAGTGACCGCCCGTCCCGGATGCGGACGCGGTGGCCGCGCAGGTGGTAGTAGGCGGCGGGGTTGAAGTTGACGAACGGGCGGGTCCGCAGCCCGAACGCCGCGATGTAGTGCTGGATGCAGTGGTGGTTCGCGGGGACGCGCATCGCGCCGAGGTCGGCGTACGTGCCGTCCCAGAAGCGGTGGGTGCGCACACGGCCCCCCGGGCGGTTCAGCCGCTCGTACAGGACGATGTCGTAGCCCCGGCGCTGGAGCTCGTAGCCGGCGACCAGGCCGGCGATGCCGGCGCCGATCACCGCGCCGCGGCCGGTGGCTCCGGCCGTCGGCGTCAGCAGGCTCTTGGGGAAGGCGAAGCTTTCGTCGAACATCAGCACCTCGCTGGGTCGTCGCCCCAGCATGAGGCGGTGCATCGTGTGCGAGCCACCCGGGAGCGCCCATCCGGACGGGGCCGGGCGAGCGGGCGGGGCCGGACGCGCGGACGCGGGCCCGCCCGCGAGGGGCGGACCCGCGTCCGGGACGGCGGATCAGGCGTTGATGCAGGTGTTGCCGAAGGTCGGGTTCAGGGCCCCGATGAGGTTGATCGAGTTGCCGCAGAGGTTGATCGGGATGTGGACGGGGATCTGGATCTGGTTGCCGGAGAGGACGCCGGGGGAGCCGACGGCCACACCCTCGGCGACGGAGTCGGCCGCGGCGGTACCGCCGCCGGCGAGGACCGCGGCGGCGGCGAGGGCGCAGGCGGCGAGGGTGGTGCGAGTACGCATGTCTCTCCTTAACGGGTGAGTTGGCACATCAGAGCACCAATCACACCGGTCGAGGGCGGCGACCGACCCGCATTGGTCGGATCGGGGGCGTGTCCGCGGCACGGCGGGAGGCCGCTCAGGGGAGGTCCGCTCAGGGGAGGTCCTGCTCCGCCCAGATCGTCTTCCCCTGCCGGGTGTAGCGGCTGCCCCAGCGGTTGGTGAGCTGGGCGACCAGGTAGAGGCCGCGTCCGCCCTCGTCGGTGAGGCGGGCCCGGCGCATCCGGGGCTGGGTGGCGCTGGGGTCGGAGACCTCGCAGGTGAGGCGTTCGGCGCGGATCAGCCGGACGCCGACCGGGCCGCCGGCGTAGCGGATCGCGTTGGTGACCAGCTCGCTCAGCACCAGTTCGGTGGTGAACACCAAGTCCTCCAGGCCCCAGGCGCGGAGCTGTCCGGTGGCGGCCTCCCGGACCCGGGCGACGCCGGCCGGGTCGGCGTCGAGGGTCCAGCCCGCCGTGGCTTCGGCCGGTACCGCCCGGGTCCGGGCGAGCAGCAGCGTGACGTCGTCGGTGAGGCGGTGCGCGGGCAGACCGGCGACGACCTCGCGGCCGAGGTCGCGCAACGACGGGGTGCCGGCGCCGCCGGCGGCGGGGCCGGGCCCGGCCACGGCGGCGAGCCGGCGGCCCAGTTCGGCCATGCCCTCGTCGAGGTCGTCGCCGTACCCCTGGATCAGCCCGTCGGTGTAGAGCGCGAGCAGGCTGCCGGGGACGAGTTCGACCTCCGTCACCTCGAACGGCAGGCCGGTGACGCCGAGCGGCGGACCCGGCCGGACGGGCACGTAGGTGACGGCGCCGTCCGGGGCGACGACGGCGGGGGGCGGATGCCCGGCGGAGGCCATCGCGCAGCGCCGCGACACCGGGTCGTACACCGCGTACACGCAGGTGGCGCCGAAGGGGACGGCCTGCTGGTGGTCGTCCGGGTCGGCCTCCTCGTCCGGCCGTTCGGCCTCGACCATCAGCTGGGCGACCAGGTCGTCCAGATGGACCAGCAGCTCGTCCGGTTCCAGGTCGAGGTCGGCGAGCGTCCGGACGGCGGTGCGCAGCCGCCCCATGGTGGCGCTCGCGGCGAGCCCGTGGCCGACGACGTCCCCGGCGACCAGGGCGACCCGGGCGGAGGACAGCGGGATCACGTCGAACCAGTCGCCGCCGATGCCGCTCGCGGTGTCGGTCGGCAGGTAGACGCTGGCGGTGGAGACGGCGGCGGTCTCGGCCTGCGAGGGGGGCAGCAGGCTGCGCTGGAGGCCGACGGCGGCGCGGTGCTCGCGGGTGTAGCGGCGGGCGTTGTCCAGGGCGAGGGCGGCCCGGTCGGCGATCTCGCGCAGCAGTTCGCGGTCGGCGGGCAGGTAGGGCGGCCGGTTCGGGGCGCGTCTGACGGTCACCCGGCCGAGGAGGCTGCCGCCGGCGCGCATCGGGGCGGTCATCTCGGTCGAGGCATCCGCCGGGGTGTCGGCCCCGGCTGCGGCTCCGCCCGCCCCGGCGTCGGGGGCCTCGACGCCGGGCGTGCCGGTGACGCCGGTGCCTTCGGCCGGGGCAGCGGGATCGGCCGGATCGGCGGGATCGGCGAGGGTGGGCGGGTCGTCGGGGTCGACCTGGACGGCGACGCCGGTGGGCGGGGCCGGGAGCGCGTTCGGTCCCGGCGTGACGGCCACGGCGGTACGGCGCAGCACCAGGCGGCCGTCCCGGCCCGGGGCCGGTTCCTCGCCGACGAACACGGCTTCGGCGACGTCGACCACGGCCAGGTCGGCGAGCCCGGGGGCGAGGACGGCCGCCAGCTCCTCGGCGGTCGCCGAGACCGACAGCGAACCACCGACGGCGGCGGTGGCCCGGTGGAGCAGCGCGAGCCGTTCGCCGGACCGGTGCAGTTCGGTGACGTCGGTGAACAGCGCGGTGACCCCGATGACCTGACCGTCCGGGGCCTGGAGCCGGAACGCGGAGATCGCCATCACGGCGCCGCCGGCCGGGTCCTCGATGGTGCGGACCAGCTCCTCCGCGCCGACCAGCGGCCGGCCGGTGCGCAGCACCTCGTGCAGGCCGCGTTCGACCGCCTCGGCGTCCTGGGGCTGGAGGAAGTCGCCGAGGCGGCGGCCCCGGAGGTCCGGCGGGAGGCCGCTGTAGGGGAGCAGGTGGGTGTTGGTGCGGATCAGCCGCAACCGGTCGTCGAAGACGGCGAGGCCGATGCGGTCCTGGAGGAACAGTTCGCGGGTGAACGCCTGGTCCTGGCGCGAGCGGGCGACCTGCGTCGCGGGGGCGGCGAGGACGAAGTACCGGGCGGGGGCGTCGGGCCGGTCGTGGCCGTCGCGGAGGTCTTCGCGCGGGCCGGTGGGCGGGCAGCTGCACGGCTCGGTGGGCGGGCCGCCGAGCGGCAGCACCTGGTAGGCGACCGCCAGCTCCTCGCCCCGTCCGGAGCGGAGCTCCGCGGCGCCGGACCAGCCGTCGAGCCGTTGCTGCTCGGTGAGGTCCGCCAGGGAGGGCCACCCCGCCGGGTCGGCGAGCAGTTCCCGGACGGGCCGGCCGCGGACCTGGGCGGCGCCGAGGGCGAGCAGCCGTTCGGCCTCCAGGGTCCAGCCGACGATGCGGCCGTCCGCGTCGAGCAGGGCTCCGGCCGCGCTGCCGAGAAAGGGCGATCGGCCACGGTGCAGGGCGTCCGCCGCGCTCATCCGGTCCGCTCCTCTCCTCCGCCGGCGCCTCACGGGCGCGGCCTGGGACCTCTCCATCATCCCCCGGCCGGCCGGGGCCGCCAGTTTCGCGGGCCCGGCCACAGGGCCGCCCGGGGGACCGCCGGCGTACGGGAGGGGCTCGGGGCGGCGCACGGCCGGGGAGGCGGTGTCCTGCCGCGCAGGGGGTTCTCGGGCGCGGGCTCTTATTGTACTCTCCGTCAATAAGCGGGGCGGGCGGGATCCCGCGCAGGCCACCCACCCGGAGCATCCACCTGGAGGCAGCCATGGCTCACCCGGCGCCACGCACCCACACCACCGCGCGCGGCAGCGCGCACACCGCGGCCGACGACGACGTCTCCAGGCGGCTGCTCGACTCCGCCGCGACGCTCTCCTACGACCCGGCCGTCGAGATCGACTGGGACGCCCCGCTCCCGCCCGGGGACTACGGGCTCAACCCGGAGTGGAGCACCCTCTACGGCACCGCGCTCTGGGCGGAGATGACCGAGGAGCAGCGGGTCGTCCTCACCCGGCACGAGGTCTGCTCGATCATGACCACCGGCATCTGGTTCGAGATGATCCTCCAGCAGATGGTGCTGCGCGACCAGTACCTCAAGGACCCCGCCAGCGCCGCGTTCCGCTTCGCGCTCACCGAGATCGCCGACGAGTGCCGGCACTCGATCATGTTCGCCCGGGCCTGCGAGAAGATGGGCGTCCCGCAGTACAAGCCGAACCGCCTCATCGCCCAGGCCGGCCGCGCCTTCAAGGCCCTCGCCCGGGGCGAACTCGCCTACGGCGGCATCCTGGTGGCCGAGGAGGTGCTGGACGTCATGCAGCGCGACTGGATGCGCGGCGAGAACGTCCTGGAGATCGTCCGGGGGACGTCCCGGATCCATGTGGTCGAGGAGTCCCGGCACATGAAGTTCGCCCGCCAGGAGATCCGCGAACGGCTGCGCGGTGCGGGCCCGGCCCGCCGCCGGGCGGCCGCCACGGGGATCGCGACCGGGGCCTACGTCATCGTCAGCAGCATGGTCCACCCGGGCGTGTACGCGGCGGCCGGGCTGGACGTCGGCCGGGCGGTGGCCGAGGCCCGGGCCAGCGGGCACCGGCGGGCGATGATGCGCACCAGCAGCCGCCACCTGATGGCCTTCCTGGCCGAGACCGGCCTGCTCACCCGGGCCTCGGCGGCGCTCTACCGCCGCGTCGACATGCTCTGAGGCGCGCCCCGGCCCCGTTCACGACCCGACGCGTTCAGGGCGCGGCCCGCGCGGCCCGCGTCTGCCCGTGTCGGCCCGCACGCACCCGAACCCACTGGAACCCACGCAGCGAGGACCCCACCTCCGCCATGGCCTACGCGATCACCCGTACCTGCTGCAACGACGCCTCGTGCGTGTCCGTCTGCCCGGTCAACTGCATCCACCCCACGCCGGACGAGCCCGACTTCGGCCGGACCGACATGCTCTACATCGACCCGGCGGCCTGCATCGACTGCGGCGCCTGCGCCGACGCCTGCCCCGTGGACGCCGTCTTCCCCGTCGACCGCCTGACGGGGCCGGACACCGTCTTCGGCGAGCTCAACCGCGACTGGTTCCGCGACCACCCCTCCGACCACTCCTGGGGCACGCCCGCCTTCCCCCGCAGCCTGCCCGCCGGCCTCGACCTCGGCACCGGGCCGCTGCGGGTCGCCATCGTCGGCACCGGACCCTCGGCCGGCTACACCGCCCAGACGCTGCTGCGCACCACCGGTGCCGAACTCACCATGATCGACCGGCTTCCGGTGACCGGCGGTCTGCTGCGGCACGGCGTCGCCCCCGACCACCAGTCGACCAAGCGGATCGCCGAGAGCTTCGCGTCCGTCTTCCACGACCCGCGCCTGCGGATCCACCTCAACGTCGAGGTCGGCGCCGACCTCACCCACGCCGAACTCGCCGCCCACCACCACGCGGTGGTGTACGCGGTCGGCGCCGCCGCCGACCGCAGGCTCGGCCTCCCGGGCGAGGACCTTCCCGGCAGCCTGCCCGCCACCACCTTCGTCCGCTGGTACAACGCGGAGCCGACCGTCCCGGCCGACGCGGTCGACCTGGGTGCCGCCGCCGCGGACGGTCCCGGCGCGGAGCGGGCGGTCGTCATCGGCAACGGCAACGTCGCCGTCGACGTCGCCCGGATCCTGCTCACCGACCCCGACCGGCTGGCCGCCACCGACATCGCCGACCACGCCCTCGCCGCGCTCCGCCGCAGCCGGATCCGCGAGGTGGTGCTGCTCGCCCGGCGCGGGCCCGAGCACGCCGCGTGGACCGGGCCCGAGTTCCTGGCCCTCACCCAACTACCGGGCGTCGAGGTCGTGGTGGACGATCATCCCGAGGTCCGGGCCGCCCTCGCGGCCGCCCCCGAGGGCTCGGGCGCGGCGCTGCTCGCGGGCCTTCCGCTGGAGCGCGTCGACGGCGCGGGCCCGCCGCGCCCCGGCCGGCGGATCGTGCTGCGCTTCCTCGCCACGCCCACCGAGCTCGTCGGCACCGGCCCCGCCGGGGCCGAGCGGGTCGAGGCCGTCCGGCTGGCCGGCACGGACGCCCTGCTCCGGACGGGCCTGGTGGTGCGTTCCATCGGCCACCGCGGCGTTCCCGTCCCCGGGCTCCCCTTCGACGAGGCCGCCGGAAGCGTCCCGCACCGGGCCGGCCGCGTCCTCGACCCGGCCACCGGCCGCCCGCTCCCCGGCGCGTACCTCGTCGGCTGGGCCAAGCGCGGTCCCTCCGGCGGCATCGGCGCCAACCGGGCCTGTTCCCAGGAGACCGTGGACGCCCTGCTGGACGACGCCGCCGCCCGTGCGCTTCCGGTGCCCACGGGCACGCGCAAGGAGTTCGACCGGCTGGTCCGCACCCGCCGCCCCGACGCCCTCGGCCTGCGCCACCTGCGCGCCATCGAGCAGGCCGAACGCGCCCGCGGCCAGGCCACCGGCCGCCCCCGAGTCAAGCTCCCCACCGTCCCCGCCCTCCTCGCGGCCGCCCGCCGCTGAGGTGCGGGAAGGGCGGTCGGACCTCCCTCGCACCGACGGCGCGCAGGAGGTCACCGAGCCACACGTGCGGGGGGCTGCGCGGGTCGGGCCGGCTGTCAGCTGAAGAGTGCGGTGAGGTCGAGGGGGGAGACCAGGAAGACGCCGGTCGCGGTGTCGTGGGAGTGGAGGAGGGCGGTGCGGCCGGCCGGGAGGACGGGGTCGCCGGGCGCGGTGCGGACCGGCAGGAGGGCGGGGGCGCCGTCGTCGGTGCTGGTCTCGGCCCAGCCCGAGGTGGCGGTGGCGCCTCCGGGGAGGATCACGCAGGCGCGGCCGACGAGAGGGAACGCGTCACCGTCCCAGTCCCCCTGGTCGCCGGCACACGGCTCGACGCACGCCTCCGCACCGCCGGATTCGGATCCGGTGCGGCGGCCGACGTCGCGACCCCCGTGCGCGGCGTCGGCCCCGAAGCCGCCGAGCAGGGCCGACACCCAGTACTCGACGGCCGTCACCAGGATCGGAGAGCCCGGCGCGGCCTTGAAGAATCCCCGCATCCGTTCGCCCCTCCGGCTCTCCTCGCGGCGCCGGCCCCCCGGGCGCCGTGGAGATCCTGGCAGGGCAGGGCCGTTCGCACATTGCCAGGATCCGGCAATCTTGACGGCCATTTGACACCCGGGAACGGACCGTGGGCCCGGGACGTCCGGGACCGATCGGGGGGAACCGGACGCCGGGAGCGTGCCGTACGGAGGTCGGCCACGCAGGAACGGGCCGCGCGGGGGGTGGGCGGCACACGGCCGACCGCGCGCAGGGCGGTCAGAGCGGCCGGGCCGGCCACTCCAGCAGGCGGGCGCCCATCACGGCGGTCTCCAGCGTGTAGCGGTGCAGCGCGTCGGAGGGGTCGTAGCCGGTCAGGGTGCGGATGCGCTCCAGCCGGTAGCCGAGGGTGCGCACGCTCACGCCGAGCCGGCGGGCGGTCTCGGCGTTCACGTAGCCGGCCTCGGCCTGCACGGTGATGGTCTCCAGCAGCGGTCGCGCGCCGCCGCGGGCCGCGGTCAGCGGTCCGAGCACGTTGCGGACCAGGTCGGCCATGGCGGCGCGGTCGCGCATCAGGACCGGGAAGACCAGCAGTTCCTCGGCCCGCAGCCGCTTCGCGGGCAGCCCCAGCCGTTCCGCGTACTCCAGGGTGCTGAGCGCCTCCTCGTAGCTGCGGACGACGCCGCCGGTGCCGGAGTGCCGGCGGCCGGTCGCGACCCGGACCGCCGTGGTGTGGCCGGGTGCGGGGCGGAGAGTGAGGTCGATGAAGGCTTTGAGGACCTCCTGCTCGCCGTCGGGGGCGATGCAGACCAGCCGTCCCTCCCGGACCACGATCAGGACGGTCCGCTCGTCGAACCGGCCGCACAGGTCCCGCAGGATCCGGCAGATACCGGTCCGCCCGTCGACGTAGGGGTGGCTGCCGACCGCGACCGCGACGGTGTAACCGGCGGCGAGCCGCACGCCGAACCGCTCGGCCCGTTCGGCGAGCACCCCGAGGTCGCCGCGGCCGCGCAGCAGGTCGTCGATGAACTCCCGTCGGTTGGACTCCTCCAGGCGCATCGCCAGCCGCTGGGCGCGTTCGTGCCCCTCGCCGAGCGCGCCCAGCGCGGCCTCGGTGGCGGCGAGCACGGCGTCACCGGTGCGGCGCAGCTCGGCGGCGGTGACGGCGGAGGCGAGTCCGGGCAGGGTCTGCCAGGCCTGGCGGGTGGCGCCGAGGCAGTGCGTGACGAGGTCGCGGAGGCCGTGGCCGGCCTCGGCGCCGCGCTCGCCGAGGCTGCGCAGGCTCTCGAGTTCGGCGCGCCGCAGGAGGCGGCCGGTGCGGGAGACGTCGGCGAGCAGGTCGAGGCAGCGCAGGGTGAGTTCGGCGGCCACGTCGACCGGCCCCGGTGCGGCCGTCGACCCCGGTACGGTGGGCGGCCCCGGTGCGCCCGACGGCTCCGACAGGCCCGGCAGTTCGGGTGGTCCGTGCTCGTTCGTCACCGTCATGCCGTCTGCTCCGCCCCGGTTCGTCCGCGTCACTTCGCATGCACTGCCCCGGGCGGAATGTTATCGGGTTGTCACCGACCGTGCCCGGGGCGGGGGTTGTGGCGGACGCGGCCGGGGGGAAGCCGCAGGCCGGGCGCCGGCGGGGCCCCGGGGCGGTCTCCCGGGCGAGCGGCGCTCAGGGCAGCAGCGGACGGTGGCAGGCGACCGTGCGCCCGGGCGCGACCTCCCGCAGCTCCGGCACCTCGTCGGCGCACCGGGCGTCGGCGAACGGGCAGCGGGTGCGGAAGCGGCATCCGGAGGGCGGGTCCAGCGGGGACGGCGGGTCGGCGGGGAGCAGGCCGGTCTCCCCGAGCGGGCGGCCGGGTTCGGGGACGGCGGCGAGCAGGGCCGCGGTGTAGGGGTGGGCGGGGGCGGCGAGCACCTCCTCGGTGGGGCCCTGTTCGCAGAGCCGGCCGAGCTGGAGCACGGCGACGTCGTCGCTGACCGCCCGGACGACGCCCAGGTCGTGCGAGATGAACAGGCCGGCGAGGCCGCGTTCCTCGGTGAGCCGGCGGAGCAGGTTGAGGACGGTGGCCTGGGCGGAGACGTCGAGCGCGGAGACGGCCTCGTCGGCGATCAGGACGCGCGGTTCGGCGGCGAGTGCCCGGGCGATGGCGACGCGCTGGGCCTGGCCGCCGGAGAGCTGGCCCGGCCGGCGGTCGCCGAACAGGCCGATCGGCAGGCCGACGGCGTCGAGTTGCCGCTCCACCACCTCCGCGCGGTGCCGGGCCGGGTCCGGGTGGGCGTCCAGCGGTTCGGCGACCAGGTCGCGGACGGTGCGGCGCGGGTTGAGCGAGGAGATGGGGTCCTGGAAGACCATCTGCATCCTCGGCCGCAGGGCCCGCAGTGCGCGCGGGGCGAGGGCGGCCAGGTCGGTGCCGTCCAGGGTGACGGTGCCGGTGGTGGGCGGGGGCAGCCGGAGCAGGGCCTTGGCGATGCTGCTCTTGCCGGAGCCGGACTCGCCGACGAGGGCGAGGGTCCGGCGCTCGTGGAGCGCCAGGTCGACGCCGCTGACGGCGTGCAGGGGTCCGGAGCGGGTGCGGTGGACCACCGAGAGCCCGGTGGCCCGGAGGACGGCGGTCATACGGCGCTCTCCGTGGCGGTCGTGGCGGGCGTGGCGGTCACGGTCTTCTCCAACGGGGTGAGCGGGAAGTGGCAGGAGGCGGTCCGCCCGGGACCGGCCCGGTGGACCGGTGGCGCGTCGGTCGTGCAGACCGTCTCCGCTCGCTCGCAGCGCGGTGCGAACGGGCAGCCGGGGAGCGGCCGGGAGAGGTCCGGCGGTGAGCCGGGGATGGCGGGGAGGGTGCGGCGCAGCGGCCCGGTGACCCGCGGCACCGAGCGGAGCAGCGCGGCGGTGTAGGGGTGGGCGGGGCGTTCGGTGACGGCCTCGGTGGGTCCGGTCTCGACGACGCGTCCGCCGTACATGACGGCGATCCGCCGGGCCCGTCCGTAGAGCAGGCCGATGTCGTGGGTGATCAGGAGGGTGGCGAGGCCGCGGTCCTCGCGGTGCCGGTCGAGCAGGTCGAGGACGGTGCGCTGGACGGTCACGTCGAGTGCGGTGGTGGGTTCGTCGGCGAGCAGCAGGGCGGGCGAGCCGGCCAGGGCGGCGGCGATGCCGACGCGCTGGCGCAGGCCGCCGGAGAGCTCGTGCGGGTACGCGCGGGCGCGCCGGGCCGGGTCGGGGACGTCGACCGCGGCGAGCAGTTCGGTGGCGGTCTCGCGGCGGGCCCGGCGGGAGAGCCGGCGCCGGTTGGTGAGCGACTCGGTGACCTGGTCGGCGATCCGGACGACCGGGTTGAGCGAGGTCATCGGGTCCTGGTGGACCATGGCGACGCCGGTGCCGAGGAGTTCGGCGCGCCGGGCGGGGGCGGCGGTGAGCAGGTCCTCGCCGTCGAGGAGGACCTGTCCGGTGGAGGTGACCCTGGTGGTGCGGGGGTGGATGCCGAGGACGGTCCGGGCGAGCACGGACTTGCCGGAGCCGGACTCGCCGACCACGCCGAGGCACTCGCCGGCGTCGATGGTGAGGTCGATGCCGTGCAGGACGTGCAGGGCCCGGCCGTCGGGGGTGTGCAGGGTGGTGTCGAGCGAGCGGACCTCCAGGACCGGGGCGGTCATGTGCGGCTTCCCTTCGAACGGAGCTGCTCGCCGAGGTAGTTGAGGGCGAGGACGGTCAGGCAGAGCACCGCCGCGGGGGCGAGCGAGATCCACGGTGCGCTGCCGAGGGTGGTCCGGCCCTCGGCGATGATGCCGCCCCAGGAGGGCTCCGGCGGGCGGAGTCCGAAGCCGAGGAAGCTGAGCGAGCCCTCGGCGACGATGGCGACGGTGGTGGCGGTGAACGCGAAGGTCAGCGCGATGGGCGCGACGTGCGGCACGACCTCGCGGCGCAGGATGCGCAGCGGCGCGGTGCCGATCATCCGGGCGGCCTGGACGAAGCCGCGCTCGCTGAGCGAGAGCACGACGGCGCGCACCACACGGGTGAAGTGCGGCACGGTGAACAGGCCGATCAGGGTGCCGATCACGGCGAGGCCGGGGCCGCGCAGGGCGACCACGATCATCACCAGGATCAGGGTGGGCACGGACATCAGCAGGTCGGTGACGAAACCGATGGCCTTGTCGACCGGGCCGCGGAACCAGCCGGCGGCCACCCCGAGGGCCCCGCCGCCGAGCAGGCCGACGGCGATGGTGAGGCCGGCGACGGCGAAGGAGGCGCGGGCGCCGGCCACGGTGCGCTGGAACACGTCGCGCCCGGCGGCGTCGGTGCCCAGCCAGTGGCCGGGGCCGGGTGCGGCGGACGGGTGGGCGAAGTCGCCGTGCAGCGGGTCGAAGCCGGGCAGCAGCGGCAGCAGCAGGGCGGCGAGCGCGACCAGGGCCAGCCAGGCGCCGGCGGCGATCACTCCGGCGGACGGCCGCCGCCGGGCGCTGCGCGGCAGGTCCTTGCGCGGGTGGCCCCTGCCCGGGCGGGCGGTCGCCGGGGCGGCGGGCCGGGCGCCGGTGGCCGTCGCGAGCTCCGCCGCGGTCACGGCGTGGGCGTCGGTCACGGCGTGGGCGGTGGTCACGGCATCGGCGCTGGTCACGGCACCGGCGCCGGTCACGGGTTCAGCGGTGGTCATGGGCGATCCTCGGGTCGATCGTGCGGTACAGCAGGTCCACCGCGAAGGTGGCCGCCACCACGGCGACGGCACTGACCACCACCACCGCCTGGACCACCGGGAAGTCGCGTCCGTTGATGGCCCCGGCGGCCAGGCTGCCGACGCCGGGGACGGCGAACAGCGACTCGACCAGCACCGAGCCGCCGAGCGACGTCCCGATGCCGATGCCGACCAGGGTGACCAGCGGCAGCGACGACGGGCGCAGGGTCCGCCGCAGCAGCAGGCGCGCGGTGCCCATGCCCCGGCTGCGCGCGGCGGCGACGTAGGTCTGGTCGAGGGTGTCGATGAGCTGGCCGCGCAGCGTGCGGGTGAAGACGGCGGCCTCGGTGAGGCCGAGGGTGAGCGCGGGCAGCACCAGGTGGCGCAGGTTGTCGAGCGGGTCCTCGGTGAACGGGGTCCAGCCGGTGGCGGGCAGGATCCGCAGCTGGACGGCGGCGATCCAGATCAGCAGCAGGCCGAGCACGAAGCCGGGCACGGCGAGCCAGACGAAGGCGCCGGCGGTGGCGATCCGGTCGACGGTGCCGCCGGGCCGCCAGGCGGACCAGAGCGCGACCGGCAGGGCCAGGCCGAGCGCCACCACCTGGGCGGTGACGAAGAGTTCGAGGGTGACGGGGATGCGGTCGGCGAGTTCGGTGGTGACGGCGGCGCCGGTGGAGAGCGAGTGGCCGAGGTCGCCGTGCAGGGCGTCGCCGATCCAGCGCCAGGTGGCGGTGAGGACGTTCTCGTCGAGGCCGAGCGTCGCCTCGTACGCGGCGACCTGTTCGGGGGTGGCGGTGGGGCCGAGCGCGGCGAGGGCGGGGGAGCCGGGCATCAGGTGCGGCAGCGCGAGCGCGGCCACGGTGACCAGCAGCAGGACGGCGCCGGCCCGTCCGGCCTGCCCGGCCCACCCGGCGACGCGCAGGGTCCGGGCTGTCACTTCTTCACCCACAGGGCGGCGGGGGAGACGCTGACGACGGTCCGCTTGGAGACGTCGGGCAGTCCGCCGGTCTTGGCGGAGGCGAGGAAGCCGACCGGGTTCTCGGTGAGGAAGAGCATCGGGGCCTCGTCGACGACGGCCTGCGCGGCCTCCTGGTAGGAGCGGGTCCGCCGGTCCTGGTCGAGGGTGGCGCGTCCGGCGGCGATCGCCTGTCCGGCGACGGGGCTGTTCCAGCCGGTGAAGTTGTAGGGGGCGTTCGTCCCGTAGAGGCTGGCCAGGGCGGTGTCGGTGTCGCCGAAGAGGCTGGTGACGAAGTCCATGACCTGGAACTGGCGCTGGTACATCGCGGTGCCGAGGCTCGCGGAGTCCATCGGCTTGATGGTCATCTTGATGCCGGCCTCGGCGAACATCTGCTGGAGCACGGTGGCGCGCTGCTGGCCCTCGGGCCGGTTGTCGACCAGGTACTCGAAGGCGAGGTCCGGGTGCCCGGACTCGGCGAGCAGGGCGCGGGCCTTGGCCGCGTCGTGCGCGGGGTAGGCGGCGGCGCCGCGGTAGGGGGAGGTGGAGCCGATCGGGCCGTCCGAGACCTTGCCCTGGCCGAGGTAGACGATCTTCTCGACCGCCTCGCGGTCCACCGCGTACTGGACGGCCTTGCGCACCTTCGGGTCGTCGAAGGGGGCGGCCTTGGTGTTGAACAGGACGGTGGAGGTGGAGCCGGGGCCGGTGGTGGCGCGCAGCCCGTCGCCGGCGGCCTGCTTGTACTGGGCGGGCGTCTCGGTCCAGATCAGGTCGGCGTCGCCGGAGCGCAGCGACTGGTAGCGGCTGTCGGAGTCGGGCAGCACCTTGTAGACCAGCTTGTCGGCGTGGCCCTTGGCGCCCCAGTAGGAGGGGTTGCGGGCGAGGGTGACCGAGACGCCGGGCTGCACGCTCTCCACCGTGTACGGGCCGGAGCCGACGGCGGGGCTGTCGGCGGCGGCGGGCGCCTCGGACACGTAGCCGAGCGAGCGGGTGAACAGGTTGGGGAAGGCGGCGTTGGGCGCCTTGAGGGTGAAGACGACGGAGGTGGGGGAGTTGACCGCCATCCCGCCGATGGCGGCGGCGTCGGCGGCGCACGCGCACTTGGCCTCGGGCTTGGAGAGGCGGGTGACGTGGTCGACGACGGCCTGGCCGTCGAGCGGCTTGCCGTCGCTGAAGGTGACGCCCTCGCGCAGGTCGAGCGTCCAGCCGGTGGCGTCGGCGTTGGGGGTGAAGGACTTCGCCAGGTGGGGCTGGACGGCGCCGTTGTCGCCGTTGATCATCAGCGGGTCGTAGAGCGCGTTGGTCAGGATCATCATCGGCATCGACGTGAGGGTGGAGTCGGCCGGGTCGAGCTTGGCGAAGGGGCGGTCCAGACCGATCTTCAGGGTGCCGCCGTCGACGGCCGGGCCGTCGTTGGCCGCGGCCTTGGTCGCGCCGTCGCCGGAGACCGTGTCGTCGGAGGCCGAACAGGCGCCGGCGGTGAGGGCGAGGGCGGCCGTGCAGGCCGTCGCCACCAGAACGTGCGTGTGCCGCTTCATGGTTTCCCGTGCTTCCTCGGAGGGGGGAGGGGTGGCGAGGGGCGGACGCCGAGGTTCCGGTCGTCGCCGCGTTCGTCACCGAGGACGTCGCCGGGGACCACCTTTCGGAAGTGGCACAACTGCCAATTGGCAGTTGTGCAAACTTCGCGTGACGAACTGCCGACGACTTCGCGCTCGCCTTGAGCGAGCCGCGTCCGCCGTGATTGCGTACGGACGAGGCCGTATGCAGTACGGCAGTTGACGGGAACGACCGACACGCACGACGCCCGGGGGAACCGGGCGCGACGAGGGGCGAGCAAGGTATGCAGGGGCAGGGGACGGACACCGTGGCGGCGAGTGGGGCCGAGAGCGGGCTGCGCGACCGCAAGCGGGCGCAGACCCGGCAGGCGATCCGGACAGCCGGGTTCGACCTCTTCGAGGAGCAGGGCTTCGAGGGCACCACGGTGGACCAGATCTGCCGGCGCGCGGACGTCGCCCACCGCACCTTCTTCCGCTACTACGCGTGCAAGGAGGCGCTGCTCTTCGGCCTGGACTTCGGTCAGGTGGTGCTGGACGCCTTCGCGGCGGCGCCGGCCGGGCTGGGACTCTGGGCGGCCTTCGAGCACGCCGCGCGGACCACCGACGGGCAGTTCGAGGAGCCCGCCGAGCACACCGCGCGGCGCCGTGCGCTGCGCCGGCGCTTCATCGACATCCGGACCGTGCACGACTTCGCGGTGATCCAGATCGACGTCCTCGCGCAGCGGGCGGTGGTGATCGCCGGCGAGCGGCTCGGCGTCGACCCGGCCGTCGACGTCCGGCCGCAGGTGCTGGGCGCGGCCCTCGCCGGGATGACCCGGCCGCACGTCATGTCCCCCGGCACGGCGAACCCGATGGAGGCCTGGGCGCAGGCGTTCCGCGAGCTGGTCGGGCCGGGCGACGCGGCGGGGGACCCGCGGTGAGTCCGGGCCCGGCGGGGCCGGACCCGCCGCGGTGCCGGGCCCGTGCCTCCGGGCGGCGGGCCTACGCCTCCGGGCGGCGGGCGGGCCCGCCCGCGTCGTCCCGGTCGCGGAAGTGCATCACGAACCGCGCGCTGCTGCCGTCGATCCGCCGCCGGACGTACAGCGCGGGCGTGCCGTCCGGTGTGCAGCTGACGCCCTCGCGGACCAGCAGCGGGGTGCCGGCCGGCACCCCGAGCAGCTCCGCGTCGGCGAGGTCCGCGCCGATCGCGCCGAACGCCCGCCAGTCGTACTCCAGTTCCACCCCGGCGGCCCCGGCCAGGGCCGGCACCATGTTGCCGGGGCGGCCCGGCCGGACCAGCTCGGCGGGCAGCGGCCCGGCCGCGACCCAGTAGCTGCTGGCCACCCGGGGCCGGCCGCCGAACCGGATCACGGTGTCCACCCGGGCCAGTTCGCCGGGCTGCCGGCCGAGCTGCCGGGCGGCCTCCTCGTCCTCGGCCGAGCCGGCCACCGGTGGGGCGGCGACCACGAACTCCCCGTCCGGGTCGGTGCCCTGCGGCGGCCTGGTGTCCGGTGCGGGCGGGGCGTCCAGCGGCAGCGAGCCGTGCACGCTGCCGAGGTCGACCCGCTGGCTGGCCGGGTCGACGGTGATCGAGATCCGGACGGCCGGCGGGCGGACGAAGGTCCCCACGCCCCGGCGGATCTCCAGCACGGCCGCCCGCTCCAGCTCGGCCACCGCCTGCCGGACGGTCAGCCGGTTGACCCCGAACTCCGCGCTGAGCTCGGGCTCGCTGGGCAGCCGGGCGCCCGCCGGGTACGTGCCGGCGTCGATCCGCTCCTGGAGCTGCCGGGCCAGTCGGCGGTACAGCGGGGTGTCGCTTCGGTGCGTTGCCACGCGGCAGATCCTACGGAGCCGGGCGGCGCGCGGGCGGCCTGTGGGCGCCGTCGGCCCGTACTGCGGCCGGGTTGGTCCGATGTTCATCCTGTCGTCGCTTGCCCTGCACCGGGCTCGACCGGTAGACATCTAGACATCTAGATGTCCTGCCCCGAGGTTCCGGGCACCGCTCCACCGCCGGGTTCCCCCGGCCGCACACCCCGCCCCACCGTCCTCCTTCGAAAGGCCCCTCCCATGTCCCTGGTGAACTTCCGCGACCCCGCCGCCCTCGCCGACCCGGACGGCCGCTGGGTCCGCCCCGGTGCGCTCTACCGCTCCGCCCAGCCGTACCCGGCCGCCGACCCCGTCACCGTCGAGCTGCTGACCGGCTCCGGCATCCGCACCGTGATCGACCTGCGCGGCGACGCCGAGGCCGATCCGGCCGACTGGGCCGCGGCAGCGGCGGCCGGGATCGAGATCGTCGAGGCGCGCATCCAGCCCACCAACCCGGCCCTGGAGGCGTCCATGCGGGAGATGACCACCGCCGCCGACCTCGGCGCCTTCTACCTGCTGATGGCCGAGTCCGCCCCCGCGTCGGTCGCACGCGCGGTCGAGGCCGCCGCCCGCCCCGGCGGCGCGCTGCTGCACTGCGCCGCCGGCAAGGACCGCACCGGCCTGCTGACCGCCCTGCTGCTCGACCTGGTCGGCGTCCCCGCCGAGGAGATCGTCGCCGACTACGCCCGCACCAACGAGGCGCTGACGCAGATCTTCGAGATCCTCGCCGAGCGCAACCGCAGCGCCCTGAACGACTACCACGCGGGCTCGCTCACCGTGCCCGCACCGCTGCTGGAGGCCCCGGCCGGTGCGATGGTCGCCTTCCTGGAGCTGGTCGCCGCCCGCTACGGCGGCACCGAGGGCTTCCTCGCCCACTGCGGCGTGGAGGCCGCCACGATTGAGGCCTTCCGCGCCAAGGCCGCCGCCGCTCCCGCCACGGCTGCTTCCGCCACCGCCGGTGCGGAGGCCCTCGCATGACGGCCCGGCTCCGCCACCACGACGGCACCCCGTTCCGGGACCTCAACCACAACGGCACCATGGAGCCCTACGAGGACCCGCGGCTGCCCGTCGAGGAGCGCGTCGACGACCTGCTCGGCCGGATGACCCTCGCCGAGAAGGCCGCCCTGATGTGCCACGGGCGGATGCTCCCCGGCGGCCACGGCCCGTTCCCGTCCGGCGACCACCTGATCACCGAGCGCGGCCTGACCGCCTTCGGCATGATGGCCGTGCCCGACGCCCGCACGATGGCCGAGTGGAACAACCACGTCCAGGACCTCGCCGCCGCCGGCCGGCTCGGCATCCCGGTCACCCTCGCCTCCGACCCGCGGCACGGCTTCACCGAGAACCCGGCCACCGCCTTCACCGGCGGCGGCTTCTCCACCGGCCCCGAGCCGATCGGCCTCGCCGCCACCGACGACCCGGCCCTCGTCCGGGAGTACGCCGAGCTGATCGGCCGCGAGCTGCGCGCCGTCGGCATCCGGCTCGCCATCCACCCGATGGCCGACCTCGCCACCGAACCGCGCTGGGCCCGGATCAGCGGCACCTTCGGCGAGGACGCCGACCGCGCCTCCCGGACCATCGCCGCCTACATCCGGGGCCTCCAGGGGGAGCGGATCGGCCCGGACAGCGTCGCCTGCATGACCAAGCACTTCCCCGGCGGCGGCCCCCAGTTCCGGGGCGAGGACTCGCACTTCGCGGCCGGGCGCCGGCTCGTCTACCCGGGCGGCGCGTTCGAGCAGCACCTGCGCCCCTTCGAGGCCGCGTTCGAGGCCGGTACCGCGCAGATCATGCCCGCCTACGCGATCCCGTCCGGCAGCGGGCTGGCCGAGGTCGGCGCCAACTTCAACCACGACGTCATCACCGGTCTGCTGCGCGGCACGTACGGCTTCGACGGTGTCGTCTGCACCGACTTCAACGCGATCACCGGCATGGACGTCCCGGGCATCGTCAGCCTCCCGCCGCGTCACTGGGGCGTCGAGGAGCTGTCCGTGCCCGAGCAGGTCGCGCTGACGCTGGACGCCGGCGCCGACCAGCTCGGCGGCGAGACCGACCCGGAGCTGATCCTGACCGTGGTCCGCTCCGGCGCGGTGAGCGAGGCCCGGATCGACGAGTCGGTCCGCCGCCTCCTGCGCGACAAGTTCCGCCTCGGCCTGTTCGACGACCCGTACGTGGACGCGGACGCCGCCGCCGGGCTGGTCGGTACCCCGGACGGGCGCGCGCTGGGCCGCCGGGTGCAGGCCCGCTCGCTGGTCCACCTCGCCGGGCAGCCGCTCGACGGCGGCGGCCGGCTGTACGTCGAGGGCGTGGACCGGGAGGTCGCCGCCCGCTACGGCACGGTCGTCGACCGGCCGCAGGACGCCGACGTCGCGGTGATCCGGCTCGCCACGCCGTACGAGAGGCGCGAGGGGCTGCTGGAGCAGGCGTTCCACTCCGGCTCGCTGGAGTTCGAGCCGGCGGAGGCCGCGCGGCTGGCGGAGCTGGCCGGCGCCCTGCCCACCGCCTTCGTCGCGCAGCTGGAGCGGCCTGCCGTGCTGACCCCGCTGGAGCCCCGTGCGGCCCTGCTGGTCGGCGAGTTCGGTGCGGCCGACGACGTGGTGCTGGACGCGGTGTTCGGCCGGGCCCCGATGACGGGCTCGCTCCCGTTCGACCTGCCGCGCTCGGACGCCGCCGTCGAGGCCGCCCGGGAGGACGTCGCCTTCGACACCCGCGACCCGCTGTTCCGCTGCGGCCACCCGACCGCCCCGCGGGGCACGACCGCATGACCGGGGGCCGCGGCCCGACGGAGCAGGAGGTCGGCGGGTCCGGCTTCCTGCTCCGGTGCGCCCGGAGCGGGCAACCGCCGCCGGCTGCCACCGGCTTGTCCGCCGGGTCCTCCTCGCCCCCGGCTGCGCAGCCGTCCGCCGGCGGCGCCCGAGGATCGCACCGACCTGACCGCCCTGCGGGTCACGCAGGGCCGGCCTTGCGTTCGGTCAGTTCGCAGAGCTGACGGTCCGGCGCCCGGAAGTGCAGGTACCGCTCGCGTTCGTTCTCGCCGACCGGCCCCACGTCGACGCCCGCTGCGCGTAGCTCGGCCGCCGCGGCGTCGAGATCGTCCACGAGGAAGCCGACGGACCGGGGCGTGTCCCCCATCCCGCCGGGCGAGGCCACGGCGAAGGCCGACCCGTCGGGCAGTGCGAACAAGTCGGCCTCGACGCCCTCCACCTGGAGACGGGGCAGTCCCAGGGTGTCGCCGAGGAAGGCGGTCATCGGGGAGCGATGGGGCGTGGACGTGCCCCCGAAGACGAGGCCGAGGATGCGCATGCCGTCATGGTCCCGCGCACCCACCACCCCGGCGACTGATTTGTTCGAGTGCCGGCGGCGTTCAGGGTGTCCTCCCGGGAAGGTCCAGTCGGGCGGCGCGGGTCTCCAGGTAGTGGCGTTCGGTCGGGCTGGTGGTGCCGAGGGCGGCGCGGTGGTAGTGCTCCCGGGCTGCCGGACGGTCGCCGGCCCGCTCCAGCAGGTGCGCGCGGACGGCGTGCAGGCGGTGGTGGTCCGTGATCCGGTCGTCCGCGGCCAGCTCGTCCAGCAGGGCGAGCCCGGCCCGCGGCCCGTCGACCATGGCGACCGCCACCGCCCGGTTCAGGCCGGCCATCGGGTTCGGCGAGATCCGCGCCAGGATCTTGTACAGCGTGTTGATCTGACGCCAGTCGGTCTCGTCGGTGCTGGGTGCCTCGTCGTGCAGCGCGGCGATGGCGGCCTGCAGCTGGTAGGGGCCGAGGGCCGAGCGGGTCATCGCGTCGGTGACGAGCGCGACGCCTTCGGCGATGCGGCCGCGGTCCCAGCGCGAGCGGTCCTGCTCGTCGAGCGGGATCAGCTCGCCGTCCGGTCCGGTGCGGGCGGTCCGGCGGGCGTCGGTGAGCAGCATCAGGGCCAGCAGACCGGCCACGGCTCCGTCGTCCGGCAGCAGCCGGTGCAGCAGCCGGGTCAGCCGGATCGCCTCGGCGGCCAGGTCGTCGCGGCGCAGCCGGTCGCCGGAGCCGGCGGTGTAGCCCTCGTTGAAGATCACGTACAGCACGTGCAGCACGACCCGCAGCCGCTCCGCCCGGTCCTGCCCGACCGGCATGGTGAACTCGCTGCCGGCGGACCTGATCCGCTGCTTGGCCCGGCTGATCCGGGCCGCCATGGTCGGTTCCGGCACGAAGTGGGCGCGGGCGATCTCCGCGGTGGTCAGTCCGCCGACCGCGCGCAGCGTCAGCGCGACCTGCGAGGCCGGAGTCAGCGCCGGGTGGCAGCAGAGGAACAGCAGGGTCAGCGTGTCGTCCCGGTCGGCCGGGGTGTCCTCGCCGGGGCCGGGCGCCGTCCGGTCAGGCTCCCGGGCGGCCACCGCGTCCTCGCGCCGGCGCCGGGCCTGTTCGCTGCGGATCCGGTCGACGAGGCGGCGGCCGGCGACCGTGGTCAGCCAGCCGTGCGGGTTGTCCGGGACGCCCTCGGCCGGCCAGCGCGTCGCCGCGGCGATCAGCGCCTCCTGCACGGCGTCCTCGCTCAGGTCGAACTGCCCGTACCGGCGCACCAGCGCGCCGAGGGCCTGCGGCGCGAGCGCACGCAGCAGGTCCTCGACGGTGGCGCGGGAGGCGCTCACGCGGTCGGGCCGCCGGAGAAGACCACCTGGCGGACCTCGATGCCCAGGCCGTTGACCCGGGCGTCCGGAATCATCGCGGCCAGCTCCAGCGCGCGGTCCCGGCTCGCGACGTCGACCAGGTAGTAGCCGCCCAGGAACTCCTTGGCCTCCAGGTAGGGGCCGTCGGTGACGACCGGCACACCGCCACGGACGCGGACCACCGAGCTCTGGGACGGGTCGGCCAGCGCCCCGGTGTCGACCATCTCGCCGGACTCGCGGATCGTCGTCATGAAGGCGCCGTGGCCGTCCATGATCTCCCGGCGCTCGGCGTCGGTCAGTTCCTCCATGATGGCCGGGTCGATGTGCATGATCAGCAAGAACTTCATGTCCAGCTCCTTACCGTCGCGGTGCCCGGTCGGGCCCCGTCACCGGGTGGTCGTTGCGGGCCGACCGCCCTTGACGTTCCGGCGGTGCGTTCAGCGGATCAGGTGATTCTGCCGATACGGGTCAAGATCCGTCGACCGGCTCCGACCTCACGGTGACGACCCGGTCCGGAGGGTCGCACCACCGTTGTCACGACGACAGGAGGACCACGTGGTCCAGCTACTGAGAGTCCAGAACTTCAACGTCTCGGCCGACGGGATCGGCGCCGGCGAGGACCAGACCTTCGAGCGGCCGTTCGGTCACGTCGACCCCGGGCGGCTGTTCGCCTGGGCCGGTGCCACGGCGAGCTGGCCGATGCGCACCGACCCCGGGGGCAGCCGGGGCCTCGACGACTACCTCACGCGGGACTACGCCCGCAACATCGGTGCCGAGATCATGGGCCGCAACAAGTTCGGGCCCCAGCGCGGGCCCTGGCGCGACCACGAGTGGCGCGGCTGGTGGGGCGACGAGCCGCCGTTCCGCACCCCGGTGTTCGTCATGACCCACCACACGCGGCCTTCGTTCACGCTCTCCGACACCACGTTCCACTTCGTCGACGCCGACCCGGCCACCGTCCTCGCACAGGCCCGGGAGGCGGCCCGGGGCAAGGACGTCCGACTCGGCGGCGGGGCCACCACCATCCGGCAGTTCCTCGACGCCGACCTCGTCGACACCCTGCACGTGGCGGTCTCGCCGCTGACGCTCGGGTCCGGGGTGCGGCTCTGGGAGTCCCCCGACGAGCTGCTCGACCGGTTCCACCTGGACGTCGTCCCCAGCCCGAGCGGGGTGACGCACCACCTGTTCTGGCGGAAGTGACCGCTCCCCGGACCCGGCCCGGGGCCGCCGCCGGTGGAGTGGGAAGTCGGCCCGGCCGACTTCCTGCACCGGGGAGCGGGGGTGGTGTTCCCGGTCAGTTCACGGCTGCGTTGCCCACGCCGTCGCGGCAGGACAGGGCGTCGATCTCGGACGCCGTGGGCCTGGCCTCGTTGCGCGTGTCCAACGGCACCTTGGGCAGGTTGTTCTGGAAGTCGCGGTCCCACTCGTTGCTCACCGCGTACTTCTTCATGGCCTCCCGCAGGATCTCGCAGTCCTTGCGGTGGCCCTTCGCGAGGGCGACGCCGTAGTCGTTGGCCGCCCCGAACGCGATCTCCGGCACGACCGCGAGCGTGGGTTCCGCCTCCATGAAGCCGTAGAGGATCAGCTGGTCGGTGGAGACCGCGTCCACCCTCCCCTCCTTGAGCTCCTTGACGCAGGTCCCCGCGTCCTCCTGCTCGCTCAGCCGCACCTTGCTGTAGGAGGGCTTGTTCAGTTCCGACGCGGACGTCGTGCTCCGCCAGACGCACACCAGCTTGCCGTCGAGGTCGCCGGTGCTCCGGAACCGGTCGCGGTCGTCCGCCCGCACGAGGACGCCCTGCTGGCCGGAGGCGTACGGGCCCACGAAGTCGAGACCCTCCCCCTCGCCGTTCTCCTTGAACGGCCGCATGCGCTGCTCGGTGATCGAGTAGGTGGCCACCACGAGGGCGAAGGTCTCGTTCCGCAGGAAGGGGGCGCGGTTCTTGGACAGGACGCCGTCGAAGAACGGCGTGCCCCCGTTGACCCGTTCCAGGAGTTCCCTGGCCACGGTGACGTCCAGCCCGACGAACTCGCCGGAGTGCAGTTCGAGGCCGGTCCCCGGCTGGTCGCTCTTCACCCCGACCCGTACTTGCTTCCCCTCGCCGAGCAGGGGCTTCTTCGCCTCGCCCCCGCAGCCGGTGAGGGCGAGGAGGGCGGCCACGGCGGTAGCCCGGATCGCCGGTACGTCCCGACGCTTACCCGTCACGTGCTTCCCCCAGGATCGTCGTCAGTCGTTGAAGAGCGTTCCGCGTGCCGCCACCTGCATGCTGCAGCCGGGCCCGGTGCGTACGGTGACGTCGATGGTCACCTCGCCGCGGCTCCCGCCGAGGTCGAACTCGACGACGGCTTGCGCGGGCACCCGCTTGGTCGTCGGGGTGACTCCCGGCGTGGTCGGCGTCAGTGTCGCCGTCGTCTTGTGGACACAGGTGGGGGACGTCGGGTTGTCGTCCGAGACCGTCAGCGCGAGGCGGAGGTGGTCCCGGACGTTGTCGGCCGTCGAGGCGGGCACCACCAGCGTGCGCGTCCCGGCGACGGCGCCGGCCAGGGGCTGGCCGCCCCGGACGGAGATCTCCACGGTGATCTCGCCGTTGCGCCGGACGTCCTCCAGTCCGGCCAGACCGAGGAGCGCGAGGACCAGCGCGGAGGACAGGAGCAACAGGCCGGCCGTGGACGGCTTGCTCGGCACCGCTGCGGGCGCCGACCCCTTCGGGCCCTTCGCGGCCGCCCCGCCGATGACGCACAGGACGGCCACGACGAACGCGGCGGAGAGGGCGAGGTAGAACCAGAGGTACTGGTGCTGCGGACCTCCCGGCCAGGACAGGACGGCGTAGACGGCGGCGGCGACCGCTGCCAGGAGCGGCAGCAGGACCACGACCGGCAGCGAGTCGCCGTTCCGCCCGTTGCCGAAGTTGAAGATGCTGCCCGCGCCGATGGTGCTGCCGACGATCGTGCGGTCGCCGGTCGAGGTGACGGATGGCGGCCCGTTCGCGGCCGGGGGTTCCGTCACCGGGTGTCACCGAAGTTGAAGGTGTTGTTGTCGCCGAAGCTGCCGCCGACGATCGTCCGGTCGCCGGTCGAGGTGTTCGTGACGGGCCCGGCGGGCGCCGTTCGGACGAGGTCCACCAGCCGTTCCGCGGAGAGGCCGCTCGTCGTCGCGCTGCCGAGCCACGAGGACAGTGCCTGGGCGAGACGGAGGCGCTCGGCATCACCGAGGCCGCTGAGCAGGGTGTCCACCTGTTCCTCGGGCAGGTGGTGACGGTCGAGGGCTTCGGCCACCTCGTCGGAGTGGCGTCCGAAGAGCCGGCGGAAGAATCCCTGGCCCGCGTCCAGGGTTCCCCCGGCTACGCGTTGGGCGGCTTCCTGTGTCAGGTGTGTCCCGAAGGTGGTTGCAGCGACGGTGAAATACGGAGCAATCGCAGTGATGTCGGCGAGCAGTTCGGACATGACCCCTGGCCCCCCCAGTACGTCTCGGCCACACGCTGATAGCTGTGTCGACAGGGATGGTAGCGATCGGGGGACCGCAGCGCATCAGGCTTGCTGGGCTGACTGTCCGTCAGTTGCCTGACTCAGAGGGCGATGTGGTGGCGGTCGGGGCTGCCGGCCCGTGGACCCGGGTGCGTCGAGGCTGCCGGCGGTCCTGGTGTTCGCCCCGGTGCGGGACCGGAGGACGACGCGTCGGCCCTTCCGGGGACCGGGCCACCTGTCGGGCCGGGCTCCGGGGGAGGGGGATTCCTCGTTCGGGCCGAGTGGCGATCCGGAGGGAACGTCCTGGTATCGCAAAAGCCCCGCCCCGCCGAGCACCCAGCTCGGC
>NZ_JBHXKE010000078.1:0-35971 GCF_042722765.1 Kitasatospora sp. NPDC058406 | reverse complement strand
CCCCCGGAATGCGGGGCGGCGGGCCGTCGGTCCTGCGGGTCAGCGCCGGCGGACGCCCTCCGCCAGCTCGCCGGCGAGGGCGCGCACGGCGGCCAGGCCGGCCCGCTCGTCCCCGTCCGCGTCCAGGATCCGCTGCACGAACGCCGATCCGACGATCACACCGTCCGCGAACCCGGCCACCTGCGCGGCCTGCTCACGGGTCGACACCCCGAGGCCGACGCAGACCGGCAGCTCGGTGGTGGCCCTGGTCCGGGCGACCAGGTCCTCGGCCAGGTCGCCGACCTGGGCCCGGCTGCCGGTCACGCCCATCACCGCGGCCGCGTACACGAAGCCGCTGCCGGCCGCCGTGACCTCGGCCAGCCGCTTGTCCCTGCTGCTCGGCGCGACCACGAACACGGTGTCCAGACCGTGCTCGTCCGCCGCCTTGCGCCACTCCTCGGACTCCTCCACCGGAAGGTCCGGCAGGATGCAGCCCACCCCGCCGGCCGCGGCCAGGTCGGCGGCGAACCGCGCGGTCCCGTACCGCTCCACCGGGTTCCAGTAGGTCATGACCAGCACCGCCGCCCCGGGGTGCGCGGCCGCGACCTCCTGCACCGTCCGCAGCACGTCCTTGATCCGGACGCCGCCGCGCAGCGCGATGTCGTCGGCCGTCTGGATGGTCGGACCGTCCAGGACCGGGTCGGAGTGCGGCAGGCCGATCTCGACGACGTCGCAGCCGCCCTCGATCAGCGCGTTGACCGCGCGCACCCCGCCGTCCACGCTCGGGAAACCGGCCGGCAGGTAGCCGATCAGCGCCGCGCGGTTCTCCGCCTTGGCCGCGGCCAGGATGCCACTGAGCTTCGAAGCCATGATCACTTACCCCCGTGGGCGGAGCCGGCGCCCGGCTCGTCGTACAGGCCGAAGTACTCGGCCGCGGTGTGCATGTCCTTGTCGCCGCGCCCGGAGAGCGAGACCAGGATCGTGGCCTCGGGCCCGAGCTCGCGGCCCAGCTCCAGGGCGCCGGCCAACGCGTGCGCGCTCTCGATGGCCGGGATGATGCCCTCGGTGCGGGACAGCAGCCGCAGCGCCTGCATGGCGGCGTCGTCGGTGACCGGCCGGTACTCGGCCCGGCCGCTGTCCTTCAGCCAGGCGTGCTCCGGGCCGACGCCCGGGTAGTCGAGGCCGGCCGAGATCGAGTGCGACTCGATGGTCTGGCCGTCCTCGTCCTGGAGGACGTAGGTGCGGGAGCCGTGCAGCACGCCCGGGTCGCCCTTGGTGAGGGTGGCGGCGTGCTTCGGGGTCTCGGCGCCCTCGCCGGCCGCCTCGCAGCCGATCAGGCGCACGCCCGCGTCCGGGATGAACTCGTGGAAGATGCCCATCGCGTTGGAGCCGCCGCCGACGCAGGCGACGACGGCGTCGGGCAGCCGTCCGGTCCGGTCCAGGACCTGCTGCCGCGCCTCGATGCCGATCACCCGGTGGAAGTCCCGGACCATCATCGGGAAGGGGTGCGGCCCGGCGACGGTGCCGAACAGGTAGTGGGTGGAGTCGACGTTGGCGACCCAGTCGCGGAACGCCTCGTTGATGGCGTCCTTGAGGGTGCGGCTGCCGGAGGTGACGGACACCACCTCGGCACCGAGCATCCGCATCCGGGCGACGTTGAGCGCCTGGCGCTGGGTGTCCACCTCGCCCATGTAGATGGTGCAGTCGAAGCCGAACAGCGCGCAGGCGGTGGCGGTGGCCACGCCGTGCTGCCCGGCGCCGGTCTCGGCGATGATCCGGGTCTTGCCCATCCGGCGGGTGAGCAGCGCCTGGCCCAGCACGTTGTTGATCTTGTGCGAGCCGGTGTGGTTGAGGTCCTCGCGCTTCAGCAGGACGCGCGCGCCCCCCGCCTCGGCGGAGAAGCGGTGGACGTCGGTCAGCGGGCTCGGCCGGCCGGTGTAGTCCTTGAGCAGCGCGTCGAGCTCGGCGGTGAAGGCCGGATCGGCCTTCGCCTTCTCGTACTCCTCGGCGACCTGCTCCACGGCGGCGACGAGGGCCTCCGGGATGAAGCGGCCGCCGTACGCGCCGAAGTAGCCGCGTGCGTCCGGCACCTCGGCGCCGGGCAGGTAGTCCTTGGCGGACTTGTCGGACATGGTGAAGTCCTTCGGGAACTCGGGAAGATGACGATGGCGAGAGGGACGTCGGAACGGCTGGTCAGCCGTGCGTCCCGCGCCATCGCCGTCCCGGCACCTGCCCGGGCTCGCAGCCGATGACGTACCGCACCCGCCTGCCCAGCACCCGGCGTGCGGGCGCGCGGCAGCCGCGCGGGCGGCAGCCGGGGGCGAGACGGGTGGCGATCTTCATGGCGGCGGGATCAGTCCTTGTGGCGGATCGCGGGGTGGGCACCGGCCGCGACCAGGTCGGCCACGGCGGCGCGCGGGTCCTTGCCCGTCACCAGGGACTCGCCGACCAGCACCGCGTCGGCGCCCAGGTTGGCGTAGGAGATCACGTCCAGCGGGCCGCGCACGCCGGACTCGGCGATCTTGACGACGTTGTCCGGGATGGCGTGGACGACGTTGCCGAAGGTGTTCCGGTCCACTTCGAGGGTCTTCAGGTTGCGGGCGTTGACGCCGATGATCCGTGCGCCGGCGTCCACCGCGCGCGCGATCTCCTCCTCGTCGTGCACCTCGACCAGCGGGGTGAGGCCGATCGACTCGGCACGCTCGATCAGCGACACCAGGGCCGGCTGGTCGAGGGCCGCGACAATCAGCAGCGCGAGGTCGGCGCCGTGCGCGCGGGCCTCCCACAGCTGGTAGGCGGTGACGATGAAGTCCTTGCGGAGCAGCGGGGTGTCCACCGCGGCGCGGACGGCGTCCAGGTCGGCCAGCGACCCGCCGAAGCGGCGCTGCTCGGTCAGCACGCTGATCGCGGCGGCGCCGCCGGCCGCGTAGTCCGCGGCCAGGGCGGCCGGGTCCGCGATCGCGGCCAGGGCGCCCTTGGACGGGCTGGAGCGCTTGACCTCGCAGATCACCCGTACGCCGTCGCCCTTGAGCGCGGCCACGCCGTCCTTGGCGTCCGGGGCCTTGGCGGCGAGCTCCTTGAGCTCGTCCAGCGACACTCGGGCCTGCCGCTCGGCGAGGTCCTCACGGACCCCTTCGATGATCGAGTCGAGCACACTCACGCCAAGCGCCCCCATCATGTCTGCTAGTTCTGCTAGCGAGGAGCCGGACGGCCAGTGGGCCTCCGGCCCTTCGATGGTATCGGCAAGGGGGGGCGCCCAGCGCATCCGCCCAGCGCGCGTCTCGCGGAGCGGACGCCTCCGGGCCCCCTCCGAGCTGCGGTTTCACGGCTCCTCCACCCCCGCCCGCCGCGCCCCCGGACGGGCCGGACCGGCTCGGGACCGGCGCGGGACCGGCGCGGGGTCCTCAGACCAGCGGCGGGGCCAGCCCCGCGCCGATCGGCAGGTTGCGCACCACCGTGAAGACCAGCACCAGCAGCCCCACCAGCACCCAGCGCCGCGCCCCGAGCGCGAGCCGGGGCACCGGCACACCGCGCGCCGCCGACCAGATCCACCGCAGCCAGAGCACCGCCAGCACGGCGAAGAGCAGCACCGCCACCGCGTTGTCGTGCAGCGCGCCGCTCAGGTCCCCGTGGGCCAGCGCGTGGACGCAGCGCAACCCGCCGCAGCCGGGACACCACCAGCCGGTGGCCGCGAGGAACGGACAGTCCGGGTAGTGCCCGGGGGCATTCGGGTCGACCGCGGCGACGTACCCGGTGGGGACGGCCACCGCGACCAGGGCGGTCAGCGGCGGCACCAGCCGGCGCGGCCCGGACGACCGGGCGGTGGCGGCGGAAGCGGTGGGAGCGGCGTTCACGCCCACGATTGTGCCCGCCCGGGCCTCCCGCCAGAAACGAAACGGCGGGCGTGGCGCCCGCCGTTCACGCAGTACCGGGAGTTCCTCAGGCAGCGACCAGCGCGGCCTGCTCCTCGGAGGTGTACACGTTGGTGCTGGGCTGCTGGCCCATGCCCGCCATCGCCATGGCCTTGCCCACCACGGCACCGAGCAGGACGACCGCCAGGCCGGCCCAGACCAGCAGCACCGACGGCAGGATCATGGCGACGCCCGCGATGCCGAAACCGATGAAGGAGATGGTCACGCCGGTCCAGGCGGCGAGGGTGTGACCGTGTGCTGCTGCTGCCATCTGATGGTGCTCCTAGGCTCTCGGGTCCCGGCCGGGCCTGCGGGCCCCTGGCGGGTTGACGGTTCCATTGTGCCGGGCCACACACGGGTGCCCCAAAGGGGGTGGAGGGTCTATCGCGTCACAGCGCGCGCCGTGCGCCGGCCGGTCAGCCGGCGGTCGGGTCCTCGCCCCGGTCCAGCGCCTTCCACAGGTCGGCCGGACTCTCCGCGGCCGCGGTCTTCCGCGACACCGGCGCCTTCCCGGTCGGGGCCTCGTAACGGCTGCCCATGGCCGGCCAGCCGCGCCCGAACCGGAGGGTGAGCAGCCCGGCCAGTGCCAGCAGCAGCCCGCCGGCCAGCGCCACCCACGGCCATCCGGTGTGCCCGACCCCGGTCGCGGCGGAGCCGGTCAGGGCGAGCTTGCGGGCCGCCTCGCCGTCCAGCGCCGCGGTGTCCCCGGCGCCCGCCACGGCGGCCGCCGCCGCGCCGAGCCCGGCCAGCAGGGTCAGGGCGCCCACCGCGAGCCGCCCGGCGCCGCGCACCGCGAACACCGCGACCGCAGCCGCCAGCGCCACCAGCGCCAGCCCGGCGGGCAGTTCGGAGATCCTCCCGCCGGTGACGGAGACCTCCAGGGTGCCGGCCAGGCCCTCGGCCCAGACGCGGCCGGCGGCGGTCAGCACCAGGACCGCGCCCAGCGCGGTCAGCAGCAGCATCAGGCCGAGCGTCCGCCGCCCGGCGCCGCCCTTCGCGGGGACGGGCTCGGTCTCGGTACGGGACTGGGTAGGAACGCTCACCCGTCCACTATCCCTGACACCACGCGCCGGACCTACGCCGGGTCGACCGGGAAGTCGTCGGTCGACAGCACCAGGGTCCGGTCCGCCGACGGCAGGAACACGTCGTTGCCGAAGGGCACCCGCTCCGCCTCCCGGTAGCCGCCGGTGCGCTGCGGGGCACTGTGCACCGTGCAGACCGCCTCGGCCTGGTCCACCACGACGTACAGCGGGATCCCGCACCCGCCGTAGGTGCGCACCTTCCTCACGTGGTCGTGGTCCCGGCCGGACGGCGGCACCACCTCGATCACCGCTTCGAGGTCGTGCCACGCGAACCGGCCGCGGCCGTTGCGCTCGGCGCCGGGGGCGACGACCGCCAGGTCGGGGGCGTAGCCGGAGCGGGCCGAGGGGAAGTCGACCATGGCGTCCGCGAGAACGGTGCCGCGGCCCGCGAGCTGCTGCTCCAGCTGCGCGGCCGCGCTGCGCACGACGGCCCGGTGGCTCTCCCCCCGGGGCGTCATGATGATCTTCCCGTCCGTGATCTCCACCCGGTACCCGCGCGGGAGGTTCACGCCCTCCAGCACGTCCCAGGCCGATCCGGCACCCTGGTCCTGCGACATCCCGGCTCCTTACGGCGGCTCACACCGCCGGCGTGCGCAGCGTATTCGCCGTGGCCACCGCGCGCAGGACGGCGGCGGCCTTGTTGCGGCATTCGGTGTCCTCGCCGTGCGGGTCGGAGTCGGCCACCACGCCGGCGCCGGCCTGGACGTACGCGGTGCCGTCGCGCAGGACCGCCGTCCGGATCGCGATCGCGGTGTCGGAGTCCCCGGCGAAGTCCAGGTAGCCGACGCAGCCGCCGTACAGGCCGCGGCGGGTGGGCTCCAGCTCCTCGATGATCCGCATCGCGCGCGGCTTGGGCGCCCCGGAGAGGGTGCCGGCCGGGAAGCAGGCGGTGAGCACGTCGAAGGCGGTCCGGCCCTCGGCGACCCGGCCGGTCACGGTGGAGACGATGTGCATGACGTGGCTGTACCGCTCGATGTGCATGAAGTCGACGACCTCGACGCTGCCCGGCTCGCAGACCCGCCCGAGGTCGTTGCGGCCGAGGTCGACCAGCATCAGGTGCTCGGCCCGCTCCTTGGGGTCGGCGAGCAGCTCGGCGGCCAGGTCGCTGTCCTCCTGCGGGGTGGCGCCGCGGTGCCGGGTGCCGGCGATCGGGTGCAGCATCGCCTCGCCGTCGGTGACCTTGACCAGCGCCTCCGGGCTGGAGCCGACCACGTCGAAGCCGCCCTCGGCGCCGCCGTCCGGCCCGGGGAACCGGAACAGGTACATGTACGGGCTGGGGTTGGTGGTGCGCAGGACGCGGTAGACGTCGAGCGCGGAGGCCGGGCAGGGCGCCTCGAACCGCTGCGAGGGCACCACCTGGAAGGCCTCGCCGGCCCGGATCCGCTCCTTGATCTCCTCGACCGCGGCCCGGTAGGGCTCCCCGCCGAACGGCGAGCGGACCTCGCCGGGGCCGGTCGGGGTGAAGGTGGCGAGGCCGGGGTCGACCGGCTTCAGCAGGTCGGTCTCCATGGCGTCCAGCCGGGCGACCGCGTCCGCGTACGCCTCGTCGACGCCGCTGGCCAGGTCGTTGTGGTTGACGGCGTTGGCGATCAGCAGCACCGTGCCGTCGGCGTGGTCGAGCACGGCGAGGTCGGTGGCGAGCAGCATGGTCAGCTCGGGGAGCTTCAGGTCGTCCGGGTTGAGGTCCGGGAGCTTCTCCAGCCGGCGGACCACGTCGTAGCCGAGGTAGCCGACCAGGCCGCCGGTGAGCGGCGGGAGGCCGTCGTCGGCGCTGCGCGGGGTGTGCAGGGTCTCCAGCGCGGCGCGCAGCACCTCCAGCGGGTCGCCGGTGGTGGGGATGCCGACCGGCGGGGCGCCGTGCCAGCGGGCGCCGCCGTCCGGGCCGACGGTCAGCGCGGCCTCGCTGCGGACGCCCACGAAGGAGTAGCGGGACCAGCTGCGGCCCTGCTCCGCGGACTCCAGCAGGAAGGTGCCGGGGCGCTCGGCGGCCAGGCTGCGGTAGAGACCGATCGGGGTGAGGCCGTCCGCGAGGAGCCTGCGGGTGACCGGGATGACCCGGGTGTCGACGGCGAGTTTGCGGAAGGCTTCGAGGTCCATGGCGGGCGGCACCTTACGGAAGTGGGGTGGGGGTGGTCAGCCGAGGGGGAGCACGTCGGCGTCGAAGCAGGTGCGGTCGCCGGTGTGGCAGGCCGCGCCGGTCTGGTCCACCTTGACCAGCAGGGTGTCGCCGTCGCAGTCCAGCGCGACCGACTTCACCTGCTGGACGTGGCCGGAGGTGTCGCCCTTCACCCAGTACTCGCGGCGGCTGCGGCTCCAGTAGGTGCAGCGGCCGGTGGTGAGGGTGCGGTGCAGCGCCTCGTCGTCCATCCAGCCGAGCATCAGCACCTCGCCGGTGTCGTACTGCTGCGCGACAGCCGGGAGCAGGCCGTCCTCGGTGCGCTTGAGGCGCGCGGCGATCTCGGGGGCGAGGGCGGTGGAGCCGGGGGCGGCGGGTGTGGTGGACATGGGGCCATTGTGTCAGTCCGGTCCGCTCGCGACGCCCGCCGTCCGGATCCCGGCCGCCGCCGCGGGCCTGGCCCGGACGGTCCGCCCGGAGGCCGGGGAACGCCCTGCCGACCGGGCCGGCCCGGGCCCGGTCCGCGGGACGCCGCCCGAGGTCCGGGCCCGGATCGGACGAGTTGTGCCAACCGGCTGCCGACCGGCACCGCTCTGGGCCATCCTCGTGCCCATGACCACCGAGCCGCCCGCCGCCGAGCCCCCGGGCACCGACCGTCCGAGTACCGACCGTTCGAGCCGCGACCGACCGGGTGCCGGCGCGCCGGGGGCCGGCCGTCCCGGCACCGGGCCCGCCGCCGGGCCGTCGCGGGGGCTGCTGCTCGCCGTCGTGGCGGTGCTGGCCGTCCTGCTCGCGGTGGTGGCCACCGTGCTGCTCTGGCCGGAGGAGAAGCCGGCCGCCCAGCCGCCCCCGCCCTCCCCCACTACGACCTCCCCGAGGCCCACGCCCACACCCACCCCGACCCCCACGCCGACCCCGACCCCGACGCCCACCAAGGTGGTCCCGTACACGTTCTTCACGGTCGGCACCTGTTTCGACCACCCGCAGCTCAGCAGGACCATCACCAAGCCGGAGGCACGGCCCTGCGAGGGCCGGCACGACGGCGAGGCGATCGCCGACCTGCTGCTCCCGGAGGGTCTGAGCGGCGACTACCAGATCGCCAACGCGATGCGGGACGGCTGCAAGGAGGCGCAGGCCGCCGCCGAGGCCCGCCAGGGCGGCGGCGGCCCGTACTACAGCTACCCCGTGGGTCCGACCAAGACCTTCTACCAGCAGGGCTGGCGGGACTACACCTGCACCCTGACGGCGAGCAACCGCCTCGACTCCACCAAGCTCACCGGCAACCTCCGCCCGTGAGTGCCCGGGTCCCTCACCCGGGGCACGTCATCTGACTAGGCTGGGCGGCATGTCGAACCACGCCCTCGCCGAGCGTCACCGCCTCGCCGAACTGCTGGCCGCCGCCGGGCCGGACGCGCCCACCCTCTGTGCCGGGTGGTCCACCCGGGACCTCGCCGCCCACCTGGTGCTCCGGGAGCGCCGGCCGGACGCGGCGGCGGGCATCCGGGGCGGCCCGCTGGCCGGCCGGACCCGACGGGTGCAGGACGCGTACGCCGACCGCCCGTACGAGGAGCTGATCCGGCTGTTCCGCTCCGGCCCGCCGGTGTTCTCGCTGTTCTCGCTGCCCGGAGCGGACGAGGCGGCCAACACCGTCGAGTACTTCGTGCACGCCGAGGACGTCGCGCGGGCCGGTGCCGACCCCGTGCGCCGGCCGGTGCCGCCCGGCCGGACGGAGGCGCTCTGGCGCCGGCTGCCGCTGATCGCCCGGCTGGAGGCCGGCCGCCGCTCCCCCGTACGGCTGGAGCTGCACCGCCCGGACGGCGCGGGCCCGACCGTCGGCCCGTCCGGTTCGTCGACCGTGCGGATCACCGGCGAGCCGGGCGAGCTGCTGCTCTTCGCCTTCGGCCGGGGTGCCCGCGCCGAGCTGGCCGTGGACGGCCCGCCGGACGCCGTCGAGGCCCTCCGCCACGTCCTGCCGCTCCCGTAGGACCTGCCGGCCGAACCGGTGTCGCCGCAGGCCGGGCCCGCCCCGGCTGCGGATGTCAGTGGCGGGGTGCAGACTCGCAGAGGGCCGGGGAGGGGCGCCTCCACGGCCGTCTGAGGGCTGCCCGGCCCCGTCCCGTCGAAGGAGCGCGACACCATGCTCACCACCGACTTCCCCACCGGTTCCCCCTGTTGGATCGACCTCGGCAGTCCGGACCCGGCCGCCGCCGCCGCGTTCTACGGCTCGGTGTTCGGCTGGACCTTCCGGTCGGCCGGCCCGGAGGCCGGCGGCTACGGCTTCCTCCAGTCGGACGGCCGGACGGTCGCGGCCATCGGCCCGCTCACCGAGGAGGGCGCGCAGTCCGCCTGGACGACGTACCTGCGCACGCCGGACGCGGACGCCACCACCAAGGCCGTCGAGCAGGCCGGCGGCTCCGTCCGCGTCCCGCCCTTCGACGTGATGGACGCCGGGCGGATGGCCCAGCTGACCGACCCGCAGGGCGCCCGGTTCGCGCTCTGGCAGCCCGGCGCGGTCACCGGCCTGGACGTCGTCTCCGAGGACGGCGCGCTGATCTGGGCCGAGCTGCACACCACCGACGTGGACGCCGGGTTCGCCTTCTACGAGCGGGTGTTCGGCTGGCGCCACGCCGACCTCCCCTCCCCCGGCGGTACGTACCGGGTGGTCTCCACCGCCGACGGCGACCAGCAGGACGCCACCTTCGGCGGCATCGCCCCGGTGATGGGCGAGGACCAGGCGACCGCCTGGACCCCGTACTTCGGTTCGTCGGACGTGCCGGCGGTGGTCGCCCGGGCCACCGCGGCCGGCGGCACGGTGCTGATGGGCCCGGAGCACGTCCCGGACGTCGGCGTGCTGGCCTGGCTGGCCGACCCGTTCGGTGCCCCGTTCGCGCTGATCAAGGGCGAGCCGCCGCAGGAGTCCTGACCGGTCCGGCCGCCCGCCCGACCCCGCGGAGGCGGCCCCCTCGTTCGCCATGTCCGTTACAGGACAAGGAAGTTGGCGAACCAAGGGCGCCTCCGCGGGGGCCGCGCGCGGCCTTCCCGTACCCCGGCCGCTGCGCTAGCCTCACCAGGGCATCCCCACGGCCGATCCCCCGGCGGGATCGCCGCCCATCCACCGTGCAGCGGAGGACCACGGGTTGAGACCGGCGCAGCCGACAGCACCGAACCACCACCCGGACCACCACCACGCGAACCCCCACCGCCAGGACCCCCGGCAGCCGGACCCGGCCGCCCGGCCGGGCCCGCCGGCCGTGCGGCCACCGGCGGCACGCCCGCCGGCCCGGGGCTGGCCCGAGGGCACCCTCCTCGCCGAACTGCGCCGCGACGGGTCACCGGCCGCGCTCGCCGCCGAGCAGGACATCCTCCGGCTGGGCACCCGGCGCGTCCACGGCCACGACGAGACCCTCATCCTCGACCAGGACCACGGCCGCTTCGTCCTGCTCCTGCTGGACGGCTTCGCCAAGGCCACCGTCGAGGACACCGCCGGCACGCCCGTCCTGCTCGACGTCCGCGCGTACGGGGACATCGTCGGCGAGGCCGCCGCCCTCGACGACCGCCCCCGGTCCGCCACGGTGAGCGCCGCCGGTCCGGTCACCGTCCGCCGGATCTCCCAACCCGACTGGCTGCACTGGCTCGGCACCCACCCGGTCGCCGGCATCGCGCTGAGCCGCTGCCTGGTGAACCGCAGTCGCACCGCCACCCGCCGCCTGGTCGGCCTCGCCTCCGAGCAGGTCGTCAACCGGCTCGCCCACGACCTCGCCGACCTCGCCCGGCGGTACGGCAGCGCCGGCCCGCGCGGGATCACCATCCGCCCCCGGCTGACCCAGGTCGAGCTGGGCGCCCTGATCGGCGCCGGCGAGCGGCGGGTCCACCACGCCCTGCACGAGCTGGCCGACCGCGGCCTGCTCCGGCTCGGCCGCCGCAGCACCGTCGTCCTGTCGCTGCCCGGGCTGCTCGCCGTCGCCGCCGAGGGCGAACCGGGCCGCTGACCCGCAGAGGGTCGCCGCCCGGCCGAGATCCGGTCACGGAACCCTTGCGAAGCCCCCGAACCCGTCCTGCGACGGGTTCGGGCCGCCGCCGGCGCGCTCTACTACGCCCCGGGCCCGCCCGCGGGGCCCGTGGTGCGGACCGCTCGTACGGAAAGGGCGCTCATGTCTTCGATCCCGGTGACCGTGGTGGGTCCACGATCCTCCGGCAAGACCGTGTACCTGGCCAGTCTCTTCGCCAGGCTCTCCCAGCAGGACCCCGAACTCGGCTTCTCGGTGACCCTGCCGCTCGGCCAGTCCCAGCAGCTCAACGCCGTCTACGAGCAGGTCGTCGGCCCGGGCGACTGGCCGATCCCCTCCACCCCGGCGGACTTCCCGGTCTGGGACTTCACCTGCACCGTCAGCACACCGGCGCGGCGGCGGCTCACCCCGTTCGCCGTCTCCTACGTCGACTACAGCGGCGAGCTCCTCACCCAGGGGGACCTGTACCCGGAGTCGCTGGAGAAGCTCGACCGGCTGATGACCGCCTCGCCCTTCCTGCTGATCCTGCTGGACGGCGAGAGGGTTCTGCGCTTCCTGGCCGGCGACAACCGGCTGATCAGCGAGTACCGGCCCGTCTTCAGCCACCTCGGTGCCAACCAGGACGCGGTGGTCCACTTCGTCCTGACCAAGTGGGACCTGCTGGAGGCGGCCGGCCACACCCTGGAGCAGGTGGCCGACCGGCTCTGCGCGACGCGGGAGTTCCGGCTCTTCGTCGACGGCCGACGCGCGCTGCAGGGCGACGGCGGCGTGATCCGGCTCATCCCCGTCAGCTCGGTGGGCCGCGGCTTCGCCCGCCTCGACGAGAACGGCCACGTGGTCAAGACGCCCGGCGCCCGGCCCGACCCGCTCGACGTCGAGGTGCCGTTCATGGCCGTCGTGGTGGACCTCTTCACGACCGAGCTGAGGAAGTACACCCGGGCCCGGGAGAACCCCGCCGTCCGTGCGCCGGGGAACTCCGAGGGCCTGCTGCGGATCTTCCGGCGGGTCAGCGCCGGCATGCCGCTGGTCCGGGCGTTCCTCGCCACCCGCGCCACCAGGAACCCGCTGCTGAAGACCGCCGGCGAGGTCGTCGTCGACGCCCTCGCCGAGTACGTCGACGAGCAGGCGCGGCGCCACGGCCGCCGGATCGAGGAGAGTGCCGCCCAGCTGCGCCGGGCGGTCGAGCAGGCCGCCACCGACCAGCAGGCACTGGTCCGCATCGCCAAGGCGTTCCAGGCCCGGCTGGAGGAGTTCGAGGACGAGCACCCCGGCTCCCGGCTCGACCTCTGGACGGCCCGGGCATGAGCGCCGCCGCCGGCACCCGCCGGCAGACGGTCTGGCCGTTCGCCATCGTCTGCGCCCCGACCACCGGCTACGGGCTCGCCGCCGCGCCGGACTTCCTGGTCGAACGCCGCCGGGCGTCCGTCCTCAGCAGCACCGCGGGCGGCAGCCTGAACGGCTCCGCCTCCCTGGTGCAGCTGATCGGCGCCGACGGCGGAAGCTTCTGGCTGCTCTACCGGATGGTCCCGCTGAGCGCCCGGGAGGTGGACCAGGAGGGCGAGGTCGCCCGCAGCGGCAGCCGGATCGCGCCCCTGGTCGAGGGGGTGGTCACCCTGGAACGGCCCACCGGCCGGCCCACCGCCGCGTACTTCGACGCGGTGCACGAGCTGGTCCGGGGCTCGGTCCGGAGCTACTTCCTCGCCGACAACCCGCGCCGCCCCGTGGATCCGCTCCCGGGCACGACCGACCTCCCCGGCCCGGCCGAGGGCGGCGAGGAGCTGCCGCTGACCGAACTGGAACCGCGCCGGACGAAGGAGCTCCTGCACGTCGTCGACGTGCCTCTCCCACCCGGGGGGCGGAGCGGGGCCACCGGGCCCGCGCCCGCTCCCGATCCCGCCGGGTCTGCTGCACGGGACCGCGCGGGTCCTGACCTCGGCGGGGCGGGGGCTGATCCTGCTCGGCGGGATTCTGGAGTCGCTCGCGGCCCCGGACCGGTAGCGCCCGCCGGGACGCCGGGGGCTCCGGGCGTCCCGGGCGGATTCGGCCGTCCCGCCCTCGCCGTCATCGGAGCACTGAGCCTGCTGGTGCTCGTCCTGCTGGTGCTGCTCGCCCTGAAGTGACGCCGGGGCGGGCACCCCGGAGTCCCGGGGCGCCGGGTGCCCGGCCCGCCCTCAGCGGACCGGCTGCCCGGCCTCCCGCAGCGCGTTCTTGACCTCGCCGATCCGCAGGTCGCCGAAGTGGAAGACGCTGGCGGCCAGCACCGCGTCCGCACCGGCCTCCACCGCCGGGGCGAAGTCGGCGAGCTTCCCGGCGCCGCCGGAGGCGATCACCGGCACCGAGACGGTCTTGCGGACGGCCCGGATCAGCTCCAGGTCGTACCCGTCCTTGGTGCCGTCCGCGTCCATCGAGTTGAGCAGGATCTCGCCCGCGCCCAGCTCGGCGGCGCGCCCGGCCCACTCGACGGCGTCCAGGCCGGTGCCCTGGCGCCCGCCGTGCGTGGTGACCTCGAAGCCCGACTCCGTCTCGGTACCGGGCGGGCAGCGCCGGGCGTCGACCGAGAGGACCAGCACCTGACGGCCGAACCGCCGGGCGATCTCCCGGACCAGCTCCGGCCGCGCGATGGCCGCGGTGTTGACGCCGACCTTGTCGGCGCCGGCCCGGAGCAGCTTGTCGACGTCCTCGACGGCGCGGACGCCGCCGCCGACGGTGAGCGGGATGAAGACCTGCTCGGCGGTGCGGCGCACCACGTCGTAGGTGGTCTCGCGGTCGCCGGAGGAGGCGGTGATGTCGAGGAAGGTCAGCTCGTCCGCACCCTCGGCGTCGTAGAGCTTGGCCATCTCGACCGGGTCGCCGGCGTCCCGCAGGTTCTGGAAGTTGACGCCCTTGACCACGCGGCCGGCGTCGACGTCCAGGCAAGGGATGACACGTACTGCGAGGGTCACTGCTGTCTGCCTTCCAGAGTCTTGGCGAGCCCGGCACGATAGGCGTCGATCTCGACCTCGACCATCATCCGGGAGTCGACCAGGCCCTCGACCACCACCATGGTGGCGGCCGGACGGACCGTGTCGAAGAGGAACTTGTGGGCGCGGCCGGCCTCGGAGCAGTCCCGGGCGTGGGTCACGTACATCCGGGTGCGGACCACGTCCGCGAGGGTGAGGCCGAACCGTTCGAGGGCCTCGCGCGCCGTCCCGAAGGCGGCGAGCGTCTGCCCGTACGGGTCGCCCTCGTGGTGGACGACGCCGTCGACGTCGAGGGCGGTGGCGCCGGACACGAAGAGGAAGTCCCCGGCCGCGACGGCTCGGGAGAAGCCGAACTCCTCCTCCTGGGGGAAGGAGCCCGGTACTCGGTCGAGCCGCCGCGCGGCCGGGGGTTCGCTCATCGGGACACTGCCTCCAGGGCCTCTTCGAGGGTGAACTTCTGCTCGTAGAGTGCCTTGCCGACGATCGCGCCCTCGACTCCCTCGCCGACCAGCGTCGCGATCGCCCGGAGGTCGTCCAGCGAGGAGACGCCGCCGGAGGCGACCACGGGGCGGTCGGTGGCGGCGCAGACGTCGCGCAGCAGCTGCAGGTTGGGGCCGGTCAGGGTGCCGTCGCGGTTGACGTCGGTGACCACGTACCGGGCGCAGCCCTCGGAGTCGAGGCGGGCCAGCACGTCGAAGAGCTGTCCGCCGTCGCGGGTCCAGCCGCGGCCGCGCAGGGTGGTGCCGACCACGTCCAAGCCGACGGCGATCTTGTCGCCGTGCTCGGCGATGACCTTGGCGACCCACTCGGGGCTCTCCAGGGCGGCGGTGCCGAGGTTCACCCGGGTGCAGCCGGTGGCGAGCGCGGCGGCCAGCGACTCGTCGTCGCGGATGCCGCCGGACAGCTCGACCTTGATGTCGAGGGCGGCGGTGACCTCGCGGAGCAGCTCGCGGTTGGAGCCGGTGCCGAAGGCGGCGTCGAGGTCGACCAGGTGGAGCCACTCGGCGCCGGCGCTCTGCCAGGCGAGGGCGGCGGCGAGCGGCTCGCCGAAGGAGGTCTCGGTGCCGGAGGCGCCCTTGACCAGGCGGACGGCCTGGCCGTCCCGGACGTCGACGGCGGGGAGCAGTTCGAGGCGGCTCATAGTGTTGGCAACTCTCAGATCGTCAGAGGGTGCTGACCCAGTTGGTCAGCAGGGCGGCGCCGGCGTCGCCGGACTTCTCCGGGTGGAACTGGGTGGCCCAGAGCGGACCGTTCTCGACGGCCGCCACGAACGGCTCGCCGTGGGTGGCCCAGGTCACCAGCGGGGGGTTGATCCGCGCGCTGTGGACCTCCAGCTCCCAGCTGCGCACCGCGTAGGAGTGCACGAAGTAGAAGCGGGTGTCGGCGTCGAGGCCGGCGAACATCCGGCCGTCCGCGGGGGCGTCGACGGTGTTCCAGCCCATGTGCGGGACGACCGGCGCCTCCAGCGGTTCCACGGTGCCCGGCCACTCGTCGCAGCCGGCGGTCTCGACGCCGTGCTCGACCCCCCGCTCGAAGAGGATCTGCATGCCGACGCAGATGCCCATGACGGGGCGGCCCCCGGCGAGCCGGCGGCCGATGATCCAGTCACCGCGGACGGCCCTCAGCCCGCGCATGCAGGCCTCGAAGGCGCCCACGCCGGGGACGAGCAGGCCGTCCGCGTCCATCGCGGTCCGGAAGTCGGACGTGACGGTGACGTTCGCCCCGGTGCGCTCCAGGGCGCGCTGGGCCGAGCGGAGGTTGCCGGAGCCGTAGTCGAGCACGACGACGTTCTTGCCCATGTTCAGGTGTCCAGTCTTTCGGTCGCTCGACGGATTACAGGCGCATCAGGCCGGAGACGAGACACATCACCGAGCCGAGCGCGAGCACCACGATGACGCCCTTCGGGATCTTCTGCTTCCAGAACGAGATCACGCCGCCGGCCAGGAAGAGGCCGACGAAGAGAAGGACGATCGCAGACTTGCTCACAGCGCACCCTTGGTCGACGGGAGGATGCCGGCCGCGCGCGGGTCGCGCTCGGCGGCGTAGCGCAGCGCCCGGGCCAACGCCTTGAACTGGCACTCCACGATGTGGTGCGCGTTGCGCCCGTACGGCACGTGGACGTGCAGGGCGATCTGCGCCTGGGCCACGAAGGACTCCAGGATGTGCCGGGTCATGGTGGTGTCGTAGGTGCCGATCATCGGCGCCATCGTCTCCGGCTCGGTGTGCACCAGGTAGGGGCGGCCGGAGAGGTCGACGGTGACCTGCGCGAGCGACTCGTCCAGCGGCACGGTGCAGTTGCCGAACCGGTAGATGCCGACCTTGTCGCCGAGGGCCTGCTTGAAGGCGCCGCCGAGGGCGAGGGCGGTGTCCTCGATGGTGTGGTGGGTGTCGATGTGCAGGTCGCCCTCGGTCTTCACGGTGAGGTCGAAGAGTCCGTGCCGGCCGAGCTGGTCCAGCATGTGGTCGTAGAAGCCGACGCCCGTGGAGATGTCGGTCTTCCCGGTGCCGTCGAGGTCTATCTCGACCAGGACCGAGGTCTCCTTGGTGGTGCGTTCGACGCGTCCGATGCGGGTCATGCGGGGTTACAGCTCCTTGATCACTTTGGCGACGGCGTCCAGGAAGGCGTCGTTCTCGGCGGGGGTGCCGGCGGTGACGCGCAGCCACCCCGGGACGCCGTTGTCACGGACCAGGACGCCGTGGTCGAGGATGGCCTGCCAGACGGCGTGGGTGTCGGCGAAGCGGCCGAACTGGACGAAGTTGGCGTCCGAGTCGGTCACCTCCAGCCCGAGCCCGCGCAGGGCGTCGACCAGCCGGTCGCGCTCGGCCTTGAGCCGGCCGACGTAGCCGAGCAGGGTGTCGGTGTGTTCCAGGCAGGCCAGCGCGGTGGCCTGGGTGACGGCCGACAGGTGGTAGGGCAGGCGGACCAGCTGGACCGCGTCCACCACCGCCGGGTCGGCGGCCAGGTAGCCCAGGCGCAGCCCTGCGGCGCCGAAGGCCTTGGACATGGTGCGGGTGACCACCAGGTTGGGGCGGCCCTCGATCAGCTCCAGCAGCGAGTCCCGGTGCGAGAACTCGACGTACGCCTCGTCGACCACCACCAGGCTGGGCCGGGCGGCCTGCGCGGCCTCGTACAGCCGCAGCACGACGTCGGCCTCGACGGCGGTGCCGGTCGGGTTGTTCGGCGAGCAGACGAACACGACGTTCGGCCGGTGCTCGGCGATGGCGGCGACGGCCGCGTCGAGGTCGATGGTGAAGTCCTCGTTGCGCGGCCCGGAGATCCAGCCGGTGCCGGTGCCCCGGGAGATCAGGGCGTGCATCGAGTAGGAGGGCTCGAAGCCGAGCGCGGTGCGGCCGGGGCCGCCGAAGGTCTGCAGCAGCTGCTGGAGCACCTCGTTGGAGCCGTTCGCGGCCCACACGTTCGCCCGGGCGACCGGGAAGCCGGTGGTGCGGGTCAGGTAGGCCGCCAGGCCCTCGCGCAGCTCGACCGCGTCCCGGTCCGGGTAGCGGTTGAGGCCGCGGGCGGCCTCGGCGACCCGTTCGGCGATCCGGGCCACCAGCTCCTCGGGGAGCCGGTACGGGTTCTCGTTGGTGTTCAGCTGGACGGGCACGTCGAGCTGGGGCGCGCCGTACGGGGACTGCCCGCGCAGCTCGTCGCGGATGGGAAGGGAGTCGATGGTGCTCACGCGCCCGGCACACTCCAGTCGAATCGGGCCTTGATCGCGTCGCCGTGACCGGGCAGGTCCTCGGCGTCCGCCAGGGTGACGACGTGCGCGGCGATGCCGGCCAGTGCCTCGCGGTCGTACTCGACGACCTGCACGCCGCGCAGGAAGGTCTGCACGGACAGGCCCGAGGAGTGGCAGGCGCAGCCGCCGGTGGGCAGCACGTGGTTGGAGCCGGCGGCGTAGTCGCCGAGCGAGACCGGCGTGTACCGGCCGATGAAGATCGCGCCCGCGTTGCGGACCCGGGCGGCGACCGCGTGGGCGTCCCGGGTCTGGATCTCCAGGTGCTCGGCCGCGTAGGCGTCGACCACCGCGAGGCCCTGGTCGAGGTCGTCGACCAGGATGACGCCGGACTGCCGGCCGCCCAGGGCCTCGGCGACCCGCTCGCTGTGCCGGGTCCGGGTGACCTGCACCTTCAGCTCGGCCTCCACCGCCTCGGCCAGCTCGGGCGAGTCGGTGACCAGCACCGAACCCGAGGTCGGGCCGTGCTCGGCCTGGCTGATCAGGTCGGCGGCGACCTCGCGCGGGTCGGCGCTGTCGTCGGCGAGGACGGCGATCTCGGTCGGGCCGGCCTCCGAGTCGATGCCGATCCGGCCGGCGAAGTAGCGCTTCGCGGCGGCGACGTAGATGTTCCCGGGGCCGGTGACCATGTTCACCGGCTCGCACTCCTCGGTGCCGAGCGCGAACATGGCGACCGCCTGGGCGCCGCCGACCGCGTACACCTCGGTGACGCCGAGCAGCGCGCAGGCCGCCAGGATGGTCGGGTGCACGCGGCCGCCGAAGGCCTTCTGCGGCGGCGAGGTGACCGCGATGCCGCGGACACCGGCCTCCTGGGCCGGCACCACGTTCATCACAACGGAGGACGGGTAGACCGCCAGGCCGCCCGGTACGTACAGCCCGACCCGGTCCACCGGCACCCAGCGCTGGGTGACCGTGCCGCCGGGCACCACCTGGGTGGTGTGCCCCTCGCGGCGCTGGTCGGCGTGCACCGTGCGGGCCCGGCGGATCGACTCCTCCAGTGCGGCGCGCACCTTCGGGTCGAGCGTCTCCAGGGCCTCGGCGAGCTGCTCGGCGGGGACCCGGGTGGTCTCCAGCCGCACGCCGTCGAAGCGCTCGGTGATCTCGATCAGCGCCTGTACGCCCCGATGGTGCACGTCCTCGGCGATCGGCCGCACCGTCTCCAGGGCGGCCGCCACGTCGAACTCGGCACGGGGCAGCAGGTCACGCGGGTCGTCGAGCGAGCCGCGGAGGTCGATTCGAGAGATCACGCCACCCAGTGTAAGGAGTGGCCGGAACGGGCGGCCCCGCATTTCAGTCCGTGATACGAAGAGCGAGACGACCGGGGGAAGCAGGGGGGAACCATGACCGAACGGGCACCCGACGGCTGGACGGTGACCGAGCAGGGGCTCTGGCACGCGTTCCGGCACGGCCGGATCCACGACCTGCGGGTCGGCGCGGCCGAGCAGGACGACCCGTTCGGCGACGCCGACTGGGGGCCCGGGCGCACCGTCCGCGCCGAGGTGCTCTCCCGGCTGTTGCTGGACGGGCCCACCGCCGTCTCCGGCCGGGTCGCCTCGCTCAAGCTGACCGGCGCCCTGATCGCCGGCCCGCTGCGGCTGGCCGGCGGCACCATCAGCCACTACGTCGAACTGCACGAGTGCCGGTTCGAGCAGAAGGTCCTGATGTCCGAGGCCGAGGCGGGCACGGTGCGCTTCGTCGGCTGCCTGATCCCGCGCCTGGAGGCCTCCCGGCTCGCCACCTCCGGCGACCTGCACCTGGCCCGCTGCCGCTTCCCGCAGGGGGTCCGGCTCACCGACGCCCGGATCGGCACCGACCTGCTGCTCAACCAGGCCGTGCTCGGCGGCGACCGGTTCGGCCGGGCGCTGTCCGCCGACGGCCTCGCCGTCAGCCAGGACTTCGAGGCCGAGCGGCTGGAGGCCGTCGGCGAGATCAGCCTGCGCACCGCCCGGATCGGCGGCCGGTTCTCGCTGCGCGGCGCCCGGCTGCAGGCCGTCCCGGAGAACCCCAACGCGCTCAACGCCCCGCGAATAACCGTCGGCCACACGCTGTACCTGAGCAGCTCGGCGGACCGGGGCTGGACCGACTCGCGGTCCTACTACGGCTCCGGCTACGGCCAGGTCATCCCGCCCAGCGCCTCCAGCACCCCGTTCCGCGCGTACGGCCGGGTCCGGCTCTCCGACGGCCGGTTCGAGAACGCCTGCCTGATCTCCGGCGCCGAGTTCCACCTCGGGGAGGGGGACGAGCTCGCGCTGCGCCGGATCCAGACCCCCGAGCTGCGGTTCACCTGCCGCACCCCGCCCACCGGGCCGGTCTCGCTCTCCCGCGCGCGGATCGGCAACCTGGTCGACTCCCCCGAGGCCTGGCCGCACGGCCGCCACCTGGGCCTCACCGGCTTCACCTACGAGTGCCTGCGCCCGGCCGTGCCGTTCACCGTCCGGCAGCGGATCGCCTGGCTGGAGGGCTCCTCGGTCGACTTCCAACCCGAGTCGTACGAGCAGCTGGCCGCCGCCCTGCGCCGGGACGGCGCCGACGACGACGCCCGCGAGGTGCTCTACGCCAAGCAGCGCCGCCGCCGGCAGACCCTGCCGCTGCCGTCCCGGATCTGGGGCCGGATCCAGGACGCCACCGTCGGCTACGGCTTCCGCCCCAACCGGGCCGCCCTCTGGCTGCTGCTCGCCTGGGCACTCGGCAGCCTCTACTTCGCCACCCACGAGCTGCAGCCGCTCAAGGCCGACGAGCGGCCGCACTGGAACCCGGTGCTCTACGCGCTCGGCCAGCTGCTGCCCGTGGTCGACCTCGGCCAGCAGGGCTGGAACCCCGGCGGGACCTCCCAGTGGGTGGCCGCCGGCCTGGTCATCGTCGGGTGGGTGCTCGCCACCACCGTCGCCGCCGGCGCCAGCCGGATGCTCCAGCGCGGCTAGAACCGGCCCCGGCACGGGCCCCCGGGACGGGTGGGGGCACCCGGCCGGGGCCCCGTGCCGGTAACCCCCGGGCGCCCGCCCGCCCCGGGGAACTACGCTGTCCGCCGTGACAGAACGGCTGCCCCTCTTCCCGCTGAACACCGTGCTCTACCCGGGCCTGGTGCTGCCCCTGAACGTCTTCGAGGAGCGCTACCGCCGTCTCGTCGCCGACCTGCTCGCCCTGCCCGAGGACCAGCCCCGGCGGTTCGGCGTGCTGGCCATCAAGGACGGCCGCGAGGTCGCCCCGGTCCGCCCCGACGACGGCCCGGCCGGCCCGCTGAACGGCCTCGGCACCGTCACCGGCGACCCGCTGGAGGCGCTCCACCACATCGGCTGCGTCGCCGACCTCACCTCCGTCCAGCCCCAGCCGGACGGCCGGTACGAGCTGCTGGTCACCGGCACCACCCGGTTCCGGCTCCGCTCGGCCGACACCGGCGGCCCGTACCTGACCGGCGAGGCCGAGCCGATCGAGGAGCGCACCGGGGAGGGCTCCGGCGCCCTCGCCTCCGAGGTCGAACGCGCCTTCCGGACGTACCAGAAGCGCCTGGCCGGCGCCCGCGAGGCCAGCACCGTCGGCCGCCAGGAGCTGCCCGACGACCCCCAGGTGCTCTCCTACCTGGTCGCCGCCGCGACCGTCCTGGAGACCCCGCTCAAGCAGAAGCTGCTCGCCTCCCCCGACAACGCCCAGCGGCTGCGCCTCGAACTCGACCTGCTCCGCCGCGAGACGGCCGTGCTCGGCTGGCTCCCCTCGCTGCCCGCCGCCGACCTCACCCGCCAGTCCTTCAGCCCCAACTGACCGGCCCGGGCCGGCCCGACCCGGGCGGCCCCGGGACCGGGCAGCCCGTCCACCGGAGACCCGCACATGGCCAAGAAGCCGAAGAAGGGCGGCCAGGGCACCCCTGCCACCGTCGCCCTGGAGACCGCCGCCGTGCCGTTCACCGTCCACGCCTACGCGCACGACCCGGCCGCCGCCTCCTACGGCGGCGAGGCCGCCGAGGCCCTCGGCGTCCCGGCCGACCGGGTCTTCAAGACCCTGGTCGCCGACGTCGACGGCGTCCTCACCGTGGGCGTCGTCCCGGTCGCCGGCCGGCTCGACCTCAAGGCCCTGGCCGCCGCCGTCGGCGGCAAGCGCGCCGTGATGGCCGACCCGGCGGCGGCCGAACGCAGCAGCGGCTACGTCCTGGGCGGCATCTCCCCCCTGGGTCAGCGCCGTCCGCTGCGCACCGTCGTCGACGACGGCGCGCTCGCCCATCCCACCGTCTACGTCTCGGCCGGCCGCCGGGGCCTGGAGGTCGAGCTGGCCCCGGCCGACCTGATCACCCTCACCGCGGCGCGCACCGCCCCGATCACCCGCTGAGGCCCCTCAGGGCCCCGGGAGCGCCCGGGGAGCGCCCGGGGGAGTCAGCCCCGCCGCCCGTCCTCCGGCGGCAGCGGCCGGGCGTCCACCGGCGGCACCGGCCCCGGATGCTCCGGGTGTCCCGGGAACGCCTGCCCCGCGCCCTCCGGGGGCACCGGCGCGCCGTACGGCCCCGCCCAGTACGGCGGCGGGTCCTCCTCGCGCTTCCCGAACGCCGCCGACAGCGCGAGCAGCACCACCATCGCCGCCATCGGCCAGGCCAGCACCGCCCCGTACGCACCGAGGTCGATGTCCGCCCGGAAGTGCCCGCCGTTCCCGACCCGCCGGGCCTCCGCGATCAGGTCGCGGCTCGGCCCGAGCCAGCGTCCCAGCCCCCAGGCGCCGACCGAGGCGAGCAGCCCGCCGACGGCGAGCCCGAGGGCGACGGCGATCCCGCCGCCGCGCTTGCGGGTGACCAGGAACGCCCCGAGCGCCGTCAGCACGCCCATGCCCAGCCCGATCAGCACGAAGACGCTGTCCGCGCCGGCCCGCTGCTCCCCCTCCGGGTCGCCGTAGAGGATCTTGTTGCCGTCCACCACCAGCGGCACCTTGGGCGCCAGCCAGGCCCACAGCCCGGCCATCGCCACGCCCAGCACCAGACAGGCCAGGACCGTGATCGCACCGATCCGCAGCTCGGGCGCCAGCCGCTGCAGGGAGGGCTCGTTCGACCGCTTCGCGGAGACCAGGTCCAGCACCGGGTAGGAACCCGGCGCCGGGGCCCGCGGCGGCGCGTACGGATCGGGAACGGCGTCCGCGACGGCGTCGGCGTCGGCTCGCGCGGGATCCGGAGGTGTGTTCGGTACGGTCACGGTGCCATCGTTTCACGACCGCCGCCGCGGCGACCGCGCCACCCGCGCACCCCGGCCCGGCGGGTGCGGGCCGCGCCTACCGCCGGGTCGCCCGCCGGTAGGCCCACGTGGCGGCCGCCAGCGACGCCACGCCCACCCCGGCGCAGACCGCCAGGTCGCCGAGCACCGCCGCCCAGTCCGGGTCCGGTTCGAAGGTCCGTGCGAACGCCTCGACCCCGTACGTGGAGGGGAGCAGGTCGCGCATCCAGAGCACCGGCTGCGGCAGGTGGTCGACCGGCAGGACGCCGAGCAGCAGCGCGGCCGACATGCCGAGCTGCCCGAGCATGGTGGCCAGCTCCTGCCGGGGCGCGAGCAGCCCGCAGATCGCTCCGAGCCCGGAGAGCGCCGCACCGGCCAGCGGCACCACCGCGAGCAGCACCCACAGCTGTCCGAGCGGCAGCCCGAACATGACGGCGCCCGCGCCCGCCGTGACCAGCGTCCCGGGCAGCGTGAACGAGGCGTACGCGGCGGCCGCCCCGAGCACCACCGAGGCGGCCGGCACCGGCAGCGTCGCGTAGTGGTCGAGGCCGCCGGTGGCCCGCAGCCGGCCGAAGTACTGGGCGAGCAGGTTGAGCGCGACGAACGCGACCACCAGCACGCTGGAGCCGGCCACCACGTACCGGGCGGCCGAGGTCTGCCCGGCGTCGACCACGCCCCGCATCATCACCAGGATGCCGAGCGACTGGAAGGTGGCCACGAACAGCAGCGGGATCCGCGCCACCCGGGCCCGCGCCAGCTGCGCCCGGTAGACCGCGGCGAGGGCGGGCAGCAGCCGGGCCGCCGGCGCGAGCGGGGCGGGCCCGCCGCCCGTGGCCGGTGCGGTCCGTGGCGGAGCCGAGAGCAGCGTCACTTGGCCAGTCCTCCGTGGCGGCCGCCCAGCTTGAGGTACGCGTCCTCAAGGCTCGGGGTGGCCAGAGTGAAGTCGTCCAGGGCCGCGAAGGCCGGGCCGGTGGTGACGGCGGCGACCAGTTCGCGGGCCTGCTCGGGGGTGGTGCGGACGGTCCAGCGGCGGCCGGTGCGCTCGGCCCGTTCCGCGAGCGCGGCCACGGCGGGGACGCCGAGCGGCGCCTCGTCCCGCCAGACCAGGTCGAGCCGGACGTCGCCGTCGACCAGCGCCTTGAGGCCGCCCGGAGTGTCACAGGCGATGATCCGGCCGTCGTCGACCACGGCGACCCGGTCCAGCACGGTCTCCGCCTCGATGACGTTGTGGGTGACCAGCAGCACGGTCGCGGCCCGCTCGGCCCGGCGCCGCTCCACGGCGGCCCAGACGGCCCGGCGGGCGATCGGGTCCATGCCGGTGGTGGGCTCGTCGAGGACGAGCAGCGGCCGGTCGCCGACCAGGGCGGCGGCGAAGCAGGCGAGCCGGCGCTGGCCGCCGGAGAGCTTGGCGAGCGGCCGGTGGGCGAGCGGCTCCAGCGCCAGCTCGGTGATCACCTCGTCGGCCGCCGCCCGGGCCTGCGCCCGGCCGAGGCCGCGCAGCCGGCCGGTGGTCTCGGCGGCGAGGGCGACGGTCAGCTCGTCCAGCGCGGTCGACTCCTGCCCGAGGTAGCCCAGCAGCCTGGCGGCCCGCTCGGGGTGCTTGACCACGTCGTGGCCGAGCAGCTCGATCGAACCGGAGTCGGGCCGCAGCAGCCCGGTCAGCTGGCGGACCAGGGTGGACTTGCCGGCGCCGTTGGGTCCGAGCAGCCCGAAGATCTCCCCCTGCCGAACGGTCAGGGTGATGCCGTCGTTGGCCCGGATCTCGGTGGCGGCGGCGCCGCGCCCGGCGCGGTACGTCCTCACGAGGTCGCGCACGGCGCAGCACGGCGAGGTCTTCTGGGGTGCCCGCCCGGCCGTCTCGCTCACGACCGACGACTCTACGCGGTGCAACCGGCGAACCGGACAAGGGGGCCCGTTCCGCCACCCCTTCGCAGGTCAGTCGTCCCGGCAGGTCAGTCGTCGACGACCAGCTCCCCACCGGGGACGCGGGCGGCGAGCTCCTTCCAGAAGCCGGCCCGGATCGCGTACCGGTCGTGCTCGTCGATCTGGTCGTCCTTGTGGGCGAGCAGGCCGAACCGGGCGGCGTAGCGGAGCAGCTCGCCGTCGACCCGGTGCGGGATGCGCGGGTAGTCGGGCCAGAGCACGGTGAGCCGTTCGACGTCACCGAGCCGCCCGGTCCATCGGCGGGCGAAGACCTGGCCGACCTCGTGGGCGTCGCCGCCGATCGTGGTGATGTCCTCCTCACGGTCGGCCCAGCGCTGTTCGGCGGTGGTGAGCTGGGCGAGGGTGGGCAGGCCGTCGCCGGCGGTGACGGCCGGTTCGGGGACGGGCCGGTCGACCCAGCCGCGGTCGGAGGACCAGCGCAGCACCGGACCGGCCTGCTGGTGGTGGGCCGCGGGGGCCGGCCGGTCGACGCTGCGCCCGGCGAGGTCCTTGGGGGTGGGGACGACCTTGAGCGCGGTGGCCGACTGCGGTCGGCCGTTGGCCACCGGGACGGCGGCGGGGGCGGGAGCGGGAGCGCCTGCGGCCGGGCGGACGGCGGCCGACGCGGCGGCGGGCAACGTGCCGGGCAGCGTGCCGGGAAGGGCGGCGGGGGGCGCGGTGGGCGGGGCGGCGAGGATCTTGACGATCTCGTGGCGGGGGCCGGGAGCGGGGAAGACGGCGGAGGTCTCGCGGAGGCTGAACGAGCCCTCGATCCACTCGCGGTCCAGGACCCGCCGTTCGTCGGCCTCGCCGACCAGGTCCTCGGACTGGTTGAAGTCGCCGTCGGCGGCCTGGAGCGCCCAGAGGTGGACGACGACGCCGTGTTCCTTGGCGGACATCATGCCGGGCAGCAGGTCCCCGTCCCCGGTGATCAGGACGACGTCGGCGCAGGCCCGGTTGCGGGCGAGTTCGGACAGCTCGGCGTGCATCGCCGCGTCGACGCCCTTCTGCACCCAGCGGCCCTCGGCCCGGGTGAGCGCGCCGAGCCGGACGGTGACCCGGGGCAGGACCCGGAGGCGGCGGTGCTCCGGCATCGGGCGCCGCTCGGGGGCGGCGTCGAACCAGTAGATGCGCAGCAGCGGCAGGCCGGTCTCGGCCTCGGCCCGCTCGCGCAGGGCGGCGATCAGCGCGGTGTGGTCGACGGAGATCTTGGACCGCGACGGGTCTCCGGCGAGCAGGCTGGCGGCGGCGCCCAGCAGGTATCCGGCGTCCACCAGGACGACACAGCGGTCCATCGCGCACCTCGTTCCGCTCGCCCTCGGGGTCCGGCTCCGCCGGGGGCGGCGGTTCCGTGGTGGGCGCGGTCCGCCCGGCTCCCGGGCGGGGAGGGGGTGAGGGGGTGCCCGCAACCGCCCGATCGTTGGGTCACCTTTTCCCCCTGGTTCGCCGGCCGAACCTCGGCGGTCCGTCGCGGTCCCGCAACAGGTCGAAGGGCCCCGCCGGCTCGGCGGGGCCCTTCGTACCGGTGGTGCCGGGTGCCCGGCCCCCGGGTCAGCCCTTGAGTTCGGCGGCGACCAGCTCGGCCAGCTGGACGGCGTTGAGCGCGGCGCCCTTGCGCAGGTTGTCGTTGGAGACGAACAGCGAGAGGCCGTTCTCGACCGTCTCGTCGGCACGGATGCGGCCGACGAAGCTCGGGTCGCGGCCGGCGGCCTGGAGCGGCGTGGGGATCTCGCTCAGCTCGACGCCGGGGGCGCCGGCGAGCAGCTCGGCGGCCCGCTCGGGGCTGATCGGACGCTCGAAGCGGGCGTTGATCTGCAGCGAGTGGCCGGAGAAGACCGGGACGCGCACGCAGGTGCCGGCGACCTTCAGGCCGGGGATGCCGAGGATCTTGCGGCTCTCGTGGCGGAGCTTCTGCTCCTCGTCGGTCTCGTTGGAGCCGTCGTCGACGATCGCGCCGGCCAGCGGCAGCACGTTGAAGGCGATCGGGCGCTTGTAGACCTGCGGCTCGGGGAACTCGACCGCGGAGCCGTCGTGGGCGAGCGCGGAGGCGCCGTCGACCACCTTGGCGGCCTGGTCCTGCAGCTCGGCCACGCCGGCCACGCCGCTGCCGGAGACCGCCTGGTAGGTGGAGACGACCAGGGCGGCGAGTCCTGCCTCGTCGTGCAGCGGGCGCAGCACGGGCATGGCGGCCATGGTGGTGCAGTTCGGGTTGGCGATGATGCCCTTGGGCCGGTCGGCGATGGCCTGCGGGTTGACCTCGGAGACGACCAGCGGGACGTCGGGGTCGCGGCGCCAGGCGGAGGAGTTGTCGATGACGACGGCGCCCGCGGCGGCGGCCTTGGGGGCGAGCTCCTTGGAGGTGGAGCCGCCGGCGGAGAAGATCACGATGTCCAGGCCGGTGTAGTCGGCCGTGGCCGCGTCCTCGACCGTGACCTCGGTGTCCTGCCACGGCAGGGTGCGTCCGGCCGAACGGGCCGAGGCGAACAGCCGCAGCTGCTCCACCGGGAAGTTCCGCTCCGCCAGGATCTCGCGGACCACGCCGCCGACCTGACCGGTGGCCCCGACAATGCCGATCTTCATTTCCGACTACTCCTCTTGATCGTGCTGTTCACAGCCGCAACACTCCGCCCATCATGCCTTGTCACGGGCGGAATCCGGCCTGGTATTCCACGGTGTGAGAGGCCCGGACCCCTCAGTGGTCCAGACCAGTGGCCAGCTCCAGGGCCCGCGCTACCTCGGCCGGCCCGGCCGGCAGCAGCGGCAGCCGGACGTCCGGGGTCGGGATCCGCCCCTGCGCGTGCAGCACGCCCTTCACCACCGACGGGTTCGGCGCCGCGAAGGCGGCGAGCGCCAGCCCGGTCAGCCGGTGGCCCAGCGCACGGGCGCGTGCCGCGTCCCCGGCCTCCCACGCCTCCACCAGTTCGACGAAGCGCGCGGTGGCCAGGTGGGCGGCGGCGGGGATGCCGCCGGCGGCGCCCAGGGCCAGCAGCGGCGAGAGGAAGGCGTCCTCCCCCGACAGCACCGCGAACCCCTCCGGCGCGGCGGCGAGCAGTTCCACCGCGGCCTGGTCCACCCCGCCGGTGGCGTACTTCACGCCCACCACGCCCGGCAGGGCCGCGAGCTCCAGCAGCGCGCCGGCCGACAGGTCCTGCCCGGTCCGGTACGGGATGTGGTAGACGACCAGCGGTACCGAACTCGCCTCGGCCAGCGCCCGGAAGTGCGCGACCGTCCCGGCCTCGCCGGGCCGCACGAAGGACGGCACGGTGACCAGCGCGGCGGTCACGCCCGGCACCCGCCCGGCGAGCCCCGCCAGCTCCGCCGCGGACGCCCGGGCGTCCGGCCCGCCGGCGCCGACCAGCAGCCGGGCGCCCCGGTCGGCGCAGACCGCCGCGCAGACCTCGACGACCGCGCGCCGCTCGGCGTCGTCCAGGGTGGCCGGCTCCCCCGTGGTGCCGAGGGCCACCAGCCCGGCCGCGCCGGCGTCCAGCAGCGAGCCGGCCAGCTTCTCCAGCGCGTCGAGGGCGACCGAGCCGTCGGCCGCGAAGGGGGTGATCAGCGGGACGTGGATGCCGTGGAGAGCCGTGGTGTGTTCCATGACGACGATCCTGCGGCCGGCCGATCGCACAGGTCCAGTTCACATTTCCGAGGCTTCTCGTAAGCTGAGCCGATGCTCGACGTCCGACGCCTGCGCCTGCTGCGCGAACTGGCCCACCTCGGCACCATCGCCGCCGTCGCCGAGGCGCTCTCGTTCAGCCCCTCGGCGGTGTCCCAGCAACTGTCCGTCCTGGAGAAGGAGGCCGGCGTCCCGCTCCTCGAACGCACCGGCCGCCGGGTCGCCCTCACCCCGGCGGGTCTGAACCTGGTCCGGCACGCCGAGGCGGTGTTGGAGCGGCTGGAACAGGCCGACGCCGAACTCGCCCACGCCCGTGAGGGGTTGGCCGGCCCGCTCCGGATCGGCACCTACCCGTCGGCGGCCCGTGCGATCATCCCCGCCCTGCTCGCCGAACTGGCCGGCTGGCACCCGGGGCTGGAGCCGATGGTCACCGAGGTCGACCCGGCCGCCGTGGCGGCGGCGCTGCGCGCCGGGGAGCTGGACGTCGCCCTGGTGCACGAGTACGACCTGGTCCCGGCCGATCCGGAGCCGGGGCTGGCGGTGACCCGGCCGGTCTTCACCGAGCCGATGTACCTCGCGGCCCGGGGTCCGGGCAGCGTGGCCGACCAGCGCACCGAGCCCTGGATCCTCGCCCCGGCCGGCACCCTCTGCCACACGATGGCCGTCCGGGCCTGCGAGAGCGCCGGGTTCGCGCCCCGGATCCGCCACCAGATCGACGACTTCGCCACCGTGCTCGCCCTGGTCGCGGCGGGTCAGGGCGTGGCCCTGGTGCCCCACCTCGGCACCGCGGAGCCGCCGCCCGGCGTCACCCTCACCCGGCTGCCGATGTACCGCCGCACCCGGACGGCCTTCCGGGCCGGCGCGGGGGCCCACCCCGCGATCTCCGCGTTCGTCTCGGCCCTGTACACCGCCGTCCCGCCGGGGCTGCGCGGTTCGGCCTGAACGCGCCGGGGCGCCCACCCCCGGAAGGGTGGACGCCCCGCTCGGCCCGCGGCCGCACCGGGCCGGCCGCGGCACGGCCGGTCGGTCAAGGGCCGGTCAGCCGGTCAGGAGGCCAGGGCCGGTCAGCCGGCCAGGCAGCTCGGCCCGAGCAGCTGCTTCAGGTCCCCGAACAGCGCCGGATCCGACTTCACCCGGTGCCGGTCCAGCCGCAGCACGGTCGTCCTGTCCCGCGCCTCCAGCCGCACCCGCACCTCGGTCGTCCCCCGGTGGCTGCTCAGCACCTCGCCGAGCCTGGCCACCAGCGGCGGCGTCACCTTCACGCTCGGGATGTTGATGATGATCGGCGCGTCGGCGTGCGCGTTGGACAGGTCCGGAACCGACAGCTCCATCCCCATCAGCCGCGGCACGTCCTCCCGCTTGTCCAGCTTGCCGCGGACGAACACCACCGCGTCCTCGACCAGTTGCGAGGAGACCAGCTGGTAGCTGGCCGGGAAGAACATGCAGTCGATCGAGCCCGCCAGGTCCTCGACCGTCGCGATCGCCCAGGCGTTGCCCTGCTTGGTCATCTTCCGCTGGAGGCCCGAGATGATGCCGCCGATGGTGACGATGGTGCCGTCCGGCCGTTCGGCGAGGTCGGCGACCGCGCAGTCCGCCTTGTCGGAGAGCACGTGCTCGATGCCGTGCAGGGGGTGCGAGGAGACGTACAGGCCGAGCATCTCCCGCTCCTGGGTCAGCAGGAACGACTTCTCCCACTCGTCCTCGGAGAAGACGACGTCCAGCCCGAAGCTCGGCTCGTCGGCGTCCGCGTCGCCGCCGAAGAGGTCGAACTGCCCCTCGGCCTCCTTGCGCTTGACCCCGACCACGTTGTCGATCATCGGCTCGAACTGCGCGGTCAGGCCCTTGCGGGTGTGCCCGAGCGAGTCGAACGAACCCGCCTTGATCAGCGATTCCACGGTCCGCTTGTTGCAGACCACCGACTCCACCTTGTCCAGGAAGTCGGGGAAGGAGACGAACTTCCCCTTCGCCTTCCTGGTCCGGATCATCGACTCGACGACCGGCCCTCCGACGTTGCGGATGGCGGTCAGGCCGAAGCGGACCAGGGTGTCCCCGTGCGGGGTGAAGTCGGAGTCCGACTCGTTGACGTCCGGCGGGAGCACCTGGATGCCCATCTTGCGGCACTCGTTGAGGTAGACCGCCGACTTGTCCTTGTCGTCCTTGACCGAGGTCAGCAGGCCGGACATGTACTCGGCCGGATAGTTGGCCTTGAGGTACGCCGTCCAGTACGAGACCAGCCCGTACCCGGCCGTGTGCGCCTTGTTGAACGCGTAGCCGGAGAAGGGGACCAGGACGTCCCAGACCGCCTGGATCGCCGCGTCCGAGTAGCCGTGCTCGCGGCAGCCCCGCTGGAAGGGGACGAACTCCGCCTCCAGGATCTCCTTCTTCTTCTTGCCCATGGCGCGGCGCAGCAGGTCGGCCTGGCCGAGCGAGTAGCCGGCCAGGATCTGCGCGGCCTTCTGCACCTGCTCCTGGTAGACGATCAGGCCGTACGTCGGCTTGAGGATCTCCTCCAGGGGCTTCTCCAGCTCCGGGTGGATCGGGGTGATCTCCTGCTGGCCGTTCTTGCGCAGCGCGTAGTTGGTGTGCGAGTTGACGCCCATCGGACCGGGCCGGTACAGCGCCAGCACCGCGGAGATGTCCTCGAAGTTGTCGGGCTTCATCAGGCGCAGCAGCGAGCGCATGGGGCCGCCGTCGAGCTGGAAGACGCCGAGCGTGTCGCCGCGCGCCAGCAGCTCGTAGGTCGGTTTGTCGTCCAGGGGCAGATCAAGCAGGTTGATCTTGATGCCCTTGTTCTTCTCGATCGCCTTGACGGCGTCGTCCATGATCGTCAGGTTGCGCAGGCCGAGGAAGTCCATCTTGAGAAGGCCGAGGCCCTCACAGGTGGGGTAGTCGAACTGCGTGATGGTGACGCCGTCGGTGTGCCGGGTCCAGACCGGGATGTGGTCGGTCAGCGGCTCGGCGGACATGATGACGCCGGCGGCGTGCACGCCGGGCTGGCGGATCAGGCCCTCGATGCCGCGCGCGGTGTCGATGACCTTGCGCACGTCCGGGTCGGTCTCGTACAGCCCGCGGATCTCACCGGCCTCGCCGTAGCGCGGGTGGCTGGTGTCCGTGATGCCGGACAGCGGGATGCCCTTGCCCATGACGTCCGGCGGCATCGCCTTGGTGATCCGGTCACCCATCGCGTACGGGTAGCCCAGGACCCGCGAGGAGTCCTTGATGGCGGCCTTCGCCTTGATGGTGCCGTACGTGACGATCATGGCGACCTTGTCGGACCCCCACTTGTCCGTCACGTACCGGATCACGTCACCGCGCCGGCGCTCGTCGAAGTCGATGTCGACGTCGGGCATGGAGATGCGCTCGGGGTTGAGGAAGCGCTCGAAGATCAGACCGTGCGGGATGGGGTCGAGGTCGGTGATGCCCATCGCGTACGCGACCAGCGAGCCGGCCGCCGAACCACGGCCCGGGCCCACCGCGATGCCCTGTTCCTTGGCCCACATGATGAAGTCGGCGACCACGAGGAAGTACGCCGGGAACCCCATCTGGATGATGGTGTCCATCTCGTACTCGGCGAGCTTCTTGTGCTCCTCGTCGTAACCCTCGGGGAAGCGCCAGTCCATGCCCTTCCACACCTGGGACTTGAAGAAGTCCGCCTCGGACTCGAAGCCCTCCGGGATGGGGAAGCGCGGCATCAGGTTCTTGAACTCGAACATGCCCGCGGTGTCGACCCGGGAGGCGACCAGCAGCTGGCTGTTCCGGCAGCCCTCCTGCCAGGCGTCCGAGGAGTCCAGCCCGTACATCTCGGCGGCCGACTTGATGTAGTAGCCGGTGCCGTCGAAGCGGAAGCGGTCCGGGTCGGAGAGGTTCTTGCCGGTCTGCACGCAGAGCAGCAGGTCGTGGGCGCCGGCGTCGCTCTCGGTGGTGTAGTGCGAGTCGTTGGTGACCACCGGCGGGATGTTCAGCTTCTTGCTGATCTCCAACAGCCCGTCCCGGACCCGCTTCTCGATGTCCAGGCCGTGGTCCATCAGCTCAAGGAAGTAGTTCTCCTTGCCGAAGATGTCCTGGTAGTCGGCGGCGGACTTGACCGCCTCGTCGAAGTGGCCCAGCCGCAGCCGGGTCTGCACCTCGCCGGACGGGCAGCCCGTGGTGGCCATCAGGCCGGCCGCGTGCTCGGCGATGATCTCCTTGTCCATCCGGGGCCACTTCACGAGCCAGCCCTCGGCGTACGAGCGCGAGGTCAGCTTGAAGAGGTTGTGCAGGCCCTCCCTGTTCCGGGCCCAGATGGTCTTGTGGGTGTAGGCGCCGGACGCCGAGACGTCGTCCTTCTTCTGGTGCGGCTGGCCCCACAGGATGCGCTTGGTGTTGGACCGGGACTCCGGGGCGACGTACGCCTCGATCCCGATCACCGGGGTGATGCCCGCGGCGGTGGCCTGCTTGTGGAACTCGGCCGCGCCGTACATGTTGCCGTGGTCGGTCATCGCGACATGGGTCTGCCCCAGCCGCTCGACCTCCTTGAACAACTGCTTCAGCCGGGCGGCACCGTCCAGCATCGAGTACTCGGTGTGGACGTGCAGATGCGCGTACGGCTGGTCGCTCAAGGCGGGGCCTCCGGAGGCTCGTGCTGTCTGGCTGGCCGGCGAACGCGCAGGTCACGGGCAGTGCGCCTGGAAACAGTTGCGGCCCGAGCCACTCCCGGGGCCCGGACCAGCACTCACGCGTTCACGCTCCTACTCTAGCCTCCGGACGCACCCGCCTCCGGCCACGCGCCGCGCCCCGAAGGATCGCCCATGCCTCACCAGCAGCCCACCGCCACCGACCGTGCCGAAACGGTACTCAGCGTCTTCGAAACAGCCTTCGGCGACCTGCTCGCCCAGGATCCGGCGGCGTTCCGGGTCAAGTTCCGGAAGATGGCGGCGTCCGCCTTCGCGTTCTACCGGGGCACCGCCGGCCTCTACTACGCGGACCTCACCACCGAGCCGTTCGCGTCCTTCGGCGCGCCGTTCCTCGACGAGCGCACCAGCCGGGTCTGGATCCACGGCGACCTCCACGCGGAGAACTTCGGCACCTACCTGAACGCCGAGGGCCGCCTGGTCTTCAACGTCAACGACTTCGACGAGGCCTACGTCGGCGCCTTCACCTGGGACGTCCAGCGGCTCGCCGCCTCCCTCGCGCTGATCGGCTACGCCAAGGCGCTCTCGGACGCGACGATCACCGAGCTGGTCACCGCCTTCGCCACCGCCTACCGGGCCCGGATCTCCGCCCACGTCACGACCGGCGACGCCGACCCGTACACCCTGGACACCACCACCGGCCCGGTCCTCGACACCCTCCGGCAGGCCCGGGTGCGGACCCGGGTCTCGCTCCTCGACGGCGACACCGTCGTCGAGGGCTACGACCGCCGCTTCCGCCTCGGCGGCGGCGCGATCGAACTCGACGAGCCCACCAAGACCGAGGTGCTGGCCGCGTTCGAGGACTACCTGACCACCCTGCCGCCGGCCTCCCGCACCCGCCCGGCCGCGCTGCGGGTCAAGGACGTCGTCGGCCGCCGGGGGATCGGCATCGGCTCGGCCGGCCTGCCGTCGTACAACCTCCTGCTCGAAGGGCACACCGACGCCCTGGAGAACGACGTGATCATCTACATGAAGCAGGGGCAGACGCCGGCCGTCTCGCGCCACGTCACCGATCCCACCATCGCCGACTACTTCGAGCACGAGGGCCACCGCACGGTCATCTCCCAGCGCGCCCTCCAGTCCCACAGCGACCCGTGGCTCGGGTACACGACGCTGCGCGGCCGCGGCCAGCTGGTCGCCGAGGTCTCCCCGTACGCGACGGACCTCGACTGGACCGACCTCAACGAACTGCCCGACCTGCTCGCCGTGACCAGGTACCTGGGCCGGGCCACCGCCACCATGCACGCGGCGGCCGACGAGTCCTCCAGCGGCCACACCCTGGTGCCGTTCTCCACCGAGCACGCGATCGACGAAGCCCTCGCCCGGGACGAGGCCGGCTTCACCGCGATGCTCGTCGACTTCGCCCACGCCTACGGCGCCCGGGCCCGCGCCGACCACCAGCTCTTCGTGGACCTCTACCGCAACGGCCGCATCCCCGGCCTCTGATCACCCGCCGGTCAGGGCCGCCAGCCGCTCCCCGGCGGCGGCCCTGACCTCGGGCTCCTCCAGCGCGTCGTCCCGCAGGTACGCGAGCCGCTCCCTGACGTCCGCGCGGTCCGGCGCGTGCCGCGCCCCGAGCAGCCGGGCCCCGGCCTCACAGTCCCAGAGACACTCCAGGTACACCTTGTCCAGGCCCGTCCGATCGATCTCCGCCAGCGCCTCCAGGTAGCGCACGCGCTCGTACGAGTGCGGCGTCCACAACCAGAACCGCCGGAGCAGCGACACCGCGTCCCGGGCCGCCGTCCCGAACCGCCGCAGCCCGTCGGCCGTCCTCATCGGCCCGCACCACCGCCGCTCCACCCAGTCCCGTTCCAGGTCGGCGACCAGCACCGGAACGTCCTCGGCCGTCCCGTGCCCGGCCAGCACCGCGTGACCCAGCAACCGCAGCCATCCGGGCTCCGTGACGGCGGCCCACTCCCGGGCGGCGGGCACCGCCAGGGGCCCGAGCTTCTCGACCACCCCGATCAGCGGCCACAGGACGTACGTCCCGTCCGCCGTCCCCAGCGACGGCACCAGGGGGATCACCCCGGGCTCCGGACCCCGGTCGTCGATCACGTCGAGCGCGGCGGTCCTGCGCTCCTCCGACTCCCCGGGATCCGCCAGCAGCTCCAACAGCCCGGCGTTGTCGACGTCCGCCAACGGCTTCCGCTCCCGGGGCCCGTGCACCGGCCCGGGCCCGGCCAGCTCCCACCGGTACCACGGCTCCCCCCAGCGGTCCTCCGGGTCCCGCTCCGCCCGCTCCCGCCCGGTCTCCGCCAGGTCGTCCCACCACTCCACCGGCCACCGGTGCGCCATCTCCTCCAGCGCCGCGACCCAGTGCTCCCCCTCCTCCACGTACTCCCGCAGCGACTCCCGGGCCTCCCCCGACCCGTCCAGCGCGAGCAGCGCCAACACCCGCGCGGCTCGCCCGCTCGCTTCCTCCCCCGCGCCGAGCCCCTCCGCCACCGGCCCCAGCGGCAGCTCCAAGTCCCTCACCAGCCGGGCCAGATAGAGCCCCCGCTGGTCGACCGAGTCCCACCGCCAGTCCCACCGGACGCAGCCGTAGACGATCTCGGCAGCGGCCGCAGGATCCTCGACGGCCATCCGCGCCCCCAGCCCCCGCCCTCGCTGCACCAGCCCCGCCAGCGTCGCCGCCGGCGCATACCGCCCCTCACTCATCACCATCCCCCCATCCTCCCCTCCACATCACATCCACCACGGCGCAGACCACCTCGACGGTGCCGGCCTCCAGGCCGTTCCCCTCACCGCCCCACCGCACGGCCGCCTTCGTCGTGCACGACGAAGGCG
>NZ_JBHXKE010000077.1:0-36571 GCF_042722765.1 Kitasatospora sp. NPDC058406 | reverse complement strand
CGAACCGCCGATCCCGGGGATCACCCCCAGCTTGATCTCCGGCTGGCCGAACTTCGCGGTGTCCGCCGCGAGCAGGATGTCGCAGAGCATCGCCAACTCGCAGCCCCCGCCCAGCGCGTAGCCCGCGACCGCCGCGACGATCGGCTTGCGGATCCTGCCCAGGTCGTCCCAGGCCGCGAACCAGTCGCCGAGGTAGGCCTCGACGAAGTCGAGGGACTGCATCTCCTTGATGTCGGCGCCGGCCGCGAACGCCTTCTCGGAGCCGGTGATCACCAGGCAGCCGATCCCCGGGTCCCGGTCGAAGTCCCTCGCCGCGGCGACGACCTCGTTCATGAGCTGCGTGTTGAGCGCGTTGAGCGCCTTCGGCCGGTCGAGCGTGATCAGCCCGACCCGGCCCTTGCGCTCCACCAGAATCGTCTCGTACGCGGTCACTGCGCGCTCCCTCCCAGGGTGGTGATGATCGCCGAGAAATCCAGTCCGGCACCCTCGTCGGCGGCGAACTTCGCGTACAACTCGGCTGCCTTCAGGCCGAGTTCGGTGGGCAGACCGGCGGACCGGGCCGCGCCGGCAGCCAGCCCGAGGTCCTTGGCCATCAAGGCCGCCGCGAACCCCGCGCGGTAGTCGCGGTTCGCCGGACTGGCCGGCACCGGGCCGGGGACGGGGCAGTTGGCGGTCAGCGCCCAGCACTGCCCGGAGGCGGTGGAGGCGACGTCGAACAGCGCCTGGTGGCTCAGGCCAAGACTCTCGCCGAGGACGAAGGCCTCGCTGACGGCGATCATCGAGATGCCGAGGATCATGTTGTTGCAGATCTTCGCGGCCTGCCCGGCGCCCGCCGGCCCGCAGTGCACGACCTTGCCGCCCATCGCGTCCAGCACCGGCCGGACCGCGTCGAAGTCCGCGTCCGCCGCTCCCACCATGAAGGTGAGGGTCCCGGCGGTCGCGCCCGGCACTCCTCCGGACACCGGCGCGTCGACCGCCCGGCCGCCGGCCCGCACGGCGAGGTCGTGCGCGGCCCGGGCGTCCGCGACGTCGATGGTGGAGCTGTCGACGAAGAGCGTGCCCGGACGGGCGGCGGGCAGCAACTCCTCGTAGGCGGCCAGGACGTGGCGTCCGGCCGGCAGCATGGTGATCACCACGTCCGCGCCGCCGGCGGCGTCGGCCGCGGACTCCGCCGGCCGGACGCCGGCCGCCTCCGCCTGCCGCAGGGCCTCCGGCACGAGGTCGTAGCCGACGACCCGGTGCCCTGCCCTGGCCAGGTTGGCGGCCATCGGGCCGCCCATGTTGCCGAGTCCGACGAATCCGATGTCGTGGGTCACCAGCGCTCCAGGGGTTTCGTGGTGGCGAGGCCGAGTTCCCGCTCGCCGAGCTGGGCGAAGTAGCGTGCCACGGCGGCGGGGGCGACGGCGTCCAGCGTGGCCGGGCTCCAGCGCGGCGTGCGGTCCTTGTCGATCACCTGGGCACGGATGCCCTCGGCGAGGTCGGGTGTGTCGAGGGCGGCGCAGGAGGTGCGGTACTCCTGGTCGAGGACGGCCTCCAGCGGGCCGAGGGACCGGGCGCGGCGCAGCGCGGCGAGCGTCACCTTCACCGCGGTGGGCGAGTTGGCGGTGATCCGCTCGGCGGCCTTCCCGGCCTCGGGCTCCCCGCTGTCGCGGAGCCGGCCGAGGATCTCCTCGACGGTGCCCGCCGCGTAGCAGCTGTCGATCCACTCGCGCTGCCGCTCCAGCGGGGCGGGCGGTGCGGGTGCGACGTGCCGGACGAGCGCCTCGTGCACGGGAAGTTCGGCGAGGTCGTCGAGGAGCGCGGGCAGCCGCTCGGTGGGGACGAAGTGGTCGGCCAGGCCGCAGAGCAGGGCGTCGCCTGCGCCCGCCGAGCCCGCGGTGAGGGCGAGGTGGGTGCCCAGCTCGCCGGGGGCCAGCGAGAGCAGGTAGGTGCCGCCGACGTCCGGCACGAAGCCGATGCCGGCCTCCGGCATCGCGACCCGGGTCGTCCCGGTGACGATCCGGACGCTGCCGTGGGCGGACACGCCGACTCCGCCGCCCATCACGATGCCGCTCATGACGGCGACGTACGGCTTCGGGAAGCGGGCGATCCTGGCGTTGAGCCGGTACTCGTCGCGCCAGAACTCCTCGACGGCCGCCGGGTCACCGCCGGTGGCGGCGCGGTGGATGGCGACGATGTCGCCCCCGGCGCAGAAGGCGCGGTCGCCGGCGCCGGTGACGACGACGGTCTCGACCCGGTCGTCGCGCTCCCACGTGTCCAGTGCGGCGTCGATCCGCCGCACCATGGCGTGGGTGAGGGCGTTCAGCGCGGCGGGCCGGTTGAGGACGATCAGGCCGGACCGGCCCTCCCGCTGGACGAGGACCTCGTCGACGGTGCGCCCGGACACGGTGCTGCCGGCCGCGGCGTGCCCGGCTGCGGCGTTGCCCGCTGTGGCGTTACCCGCTGCGGTGTTGCCGGCCATCAGGCGGCTCCCGTCAGTCCGCGGGCGACGATGACGCGCATGATCTCGTTGGTCCCTTCCAGGATCTGGTGCACCCGCAGGTCGCGGACGATCTTCTCGATGCCGTACTCGGCGAGGTAGCCGTAGCCGCCGTGCAGTTGGAGTGCGGCGTTGGCGACCTCGAAGCCGGTGTCGGTGGCGTACCGCTTGGCCATCGCGCACAGCTCCGGCGCCCGGGGGTCCCCCCGGTCCAGCGCCGCGGCGGCCCGCCAGAGCAGCGACCTGGCCGCCTCCAGCTCCGTCGCCATGTCGGCCAGCCGGAACTGCAGGGCCTGGGCGTGCAGCAGCCGGGCGCCGAACGCCTCCCGGTCCGAGAGGTAGCGGGTGGCCCGCTCCAACGCGTCCTGCGCGCCGCCGAGCGAGCACGCCGCGATGCCGATCCGGCCCCCGTTCAGCCCGTTCATGGCGATCCGGAAGCCCTCGCCCTCGGCCCCGAGGAGCCGGTCGGCGGGCAGCCGGACGCCGTCCAGGAGCACCTGCCGGGTCGGCTGGGCGTTCCAGCCCATCTTCCGCTCGTTCGGACCGAACGAGACGCCGGGGTCGTCCCGTTCGACGAGGAACGCGGAGATCCCGCCGGCGCCCGGGGCGCCGGTGCGGGCCATCACGACGTAGACCTGCGAGGTTCCGGCGCCGGAGACGAACTGCTTGACGCCGTCGAGGACGTAGTGGTCGCCGTCGCGCCGGGCCCGGGTGGTCAGCGCGGCGGCGTCCGAGCCCGCGCCCGGCTCGGTGAGGCAGTAGCTGGCCAGGGCCTCCGTCGAGCAGAGTCCCGGCAGCAGTCGGGCGCGCTGGCCCGGGCTGCCGTAGCGGTCGATCATCCACGCGACCATGTTGTGGATGGACAGGTACCCGGCGATCGACGGGCAGCCGGTCGCCAGCGCCTCGAAGACCAGCACGCCGTCCTGGCGGCCCAGCCCGGAGCCGCCCGACTCCTCCCGCACGTACACGCCGCCGAGGCCGAGGCCCGCGGCCTTGCGCAGCACGTCGACGGGGAAGTGCTTGGCCTGGTCCCACGCCACGGCGTGCGGGGCGAGGTGCTCGCGGGCGAAGTCGCCGGTGGCCTCGACGATCGCGAGCTGGTCGTCGGTCAGATGCGTGTGCACGGCGCGCCTCAGCCCATCGTCGGGATGGTGAAGCTCGCGCCCTCCTTGACCCCGGAGGGCCAGCGCGAGGTCACGGTCTTGGTGCGGGTGTAGAAGCGGATCGAGTCCGGGCCGTGCTGGTTGAGGTCACCGAAGCCGGACCGCTTCCAGCCGCCGAAGGTGTGGTAGGCGACCGGCACCGGGATCGGCACGTTGACGCCGATCATGCCCGTGTTGACGCGGCGGGTGAAGTCGCGGGCGGTGTCGCCGTCCCGGGTGAAGATCGACACCCCGTTGCCGAACTCGTGCTCGCTCGGCAGGCGCAGCGCCTCGGCGTAGTCCGCCGCGCGGACCACGCACAGGACCGGGCCGAAGATCTCCTCGCGGTAGATCCGCATCGCGGGGGTGACGCGGTCGAAGAGGGTGGCGCCCAGGAAGTAGCCGCCCTCGTACCCCGGCACGGTCAGGTCGCGGCCGTCGACGACCAGTTCGGCGCCCTCCCGGACACCGAGGTCGAGGAAGCCGCGGACCCGGTCCAGCGCGTCGCGGCCGACGAGCGGCCCGAAGTCGGCCTCGGGGTCGTCGGAGGCGCCGACCCTGAGTGCGGCGATCCGCTCGGTGAGCTTGGCGACGAGGGCGTCCGCGGTCTCCTCGCCCACCGGCACGGCGACCGAGACGGCCATGCAGCGCTCGCCGGCGGAGCCGTAGCCCGCGCCGATCAGGGCGTCCGCGGCCTGGTCGAGGTCGGCGTCCGGCATCACGATCATGTGGTTCTTGGCGCCGCCGAAGCACTGGGCGCGCTTCCCGTGGGCGGCGGCCGTCGCGTACACGTACTGGGCGATCGGGGTGGAACCCACGAACCCGAGCGCCTGGACCCGGGGGTCCTCCAGCAGCGTGTCCACGGCCTCCTTGCCCCCGTTGACGACGTTCAGGACGCCCGGCGGCAGGCCCGCCTCCAGGAACAGTTCGGCCAGCCGCAGCGGCACCGACGGGTCCCGCTCGGAGGGCTTGAGGATGAAGGCGTTGCCGCAGGCCAGGGCGGGCGCCGCCTTCCACAGCGGGATCATCGCCGGGAAGTTGAACGGGGTGATGCCGGCGACCACGCCGAGCGGCTGGCGCATCGAGTACACGTCGATGCCGGTGCCGGCGCTGTCGGTGAACTCGCCCTTCAGCAGGTGCGGGATGCCCGCCGCGAACTCCACCACCTCCAGCCCGCGCTGGAGGTCGCCGTGGGCGTCGGCGACGGTCTTGCCGTGCTCGGCCGAGAGCAGGCGGGCCAGCGGCTCGCGTTCGGCCTCGACGAGCTGGAGGAAGCGCAGCAGCACGCGGGCGCGGCGCTGGGGGTTCCAGGCGGCCCACTCGGACTGGGCGCGCTCGGCGTCGGCGATCGCCGCCTCGGTCTCGGCGCGGCCCGCGAGCGGGACCCGGGCCTGGACCGTGCCGGTGTTCGGGTCGTAGACGTCGCCGAAGTCCCCGGAGGTCCCGGGGACGTGCTTGCCGCCGATGAAGTGGGTGAGTTCACGGACCATCACAGACCTGCTCTCGTCAGGGTGTCGGGAAGATCCGAGGGAAGGGCGCACGACGGACGCCCGCGCCGCGCTCGGGTGAGCGCACGCGTCGGGCCGTCGCCGGGCGCGGCGAGCCGTCAGGGAGACGGGTGTGCCGCAGCCGTCGCAGGATCACCAGGGTCGGGAAGGGCGCGGACCGGTGCCATGCGTGTTTGCTCCATCCTCGTGGACAACACGGAACACCCGCAGTCGGTATCCTGACTCCCGGATCAGCGCGCGTCGCCCGGCCTTCCCGGCTGGCTGCCAGTGGCTGGTACTGCGGCGACGCACTCCCCGGTCACAGTGGCGGGACCGTGCCGGATTCACACCGGCTTCCCTGCACTGCGGGCCTTGTCCACGACCATATAGTTGGACGTCCTAGTAAGTCCAGGGCATCCCTCGCCGCCGCCGTCCGTTCCGCGACCTCCTCCGGCGCGGCGACGTGGTTGTGGTCCGCGTGGAAGAAGTCCCTCACCTCGTCGTGCGGTTGGGCCGGTCGCAGCACCGGACCGGCGCCGGAGTCGCCGAGCTCCGCAACCCTCGTGACGGCCTCGCGGCAGCTGCCGTGCAGGGCGGTCCTTCCGCCCGGCGGGACGTGCCCGGCCCGGGTCCGACCAGCGCCCCCGTCCGAGAACGAGTCCGGTGTCACGTTCACGATTCCCCTCACCGCACACCGGTCCCAGTCGGATATTCCCGGAAGCCCGTACGAACGTCTCTCCATGCGCCTATGGTGCCCTTCTGCGAGGCCGCGCCGGACTTGTTCCCGACGGGCCGGGAATCCGCGGGGAACCGTCGGTGGAAAACACTGGAACAGGCCCCTCCGGACGTATGCGTGAGAAATCTCGTATCACAGGATGGACGGACGCGTGTGCGATCCCACCGCCCTGGATAGCCTCCTCCCATGACACTCGGAATCCCTTCCAGACGAACCGATCACGCGGCATCCGTCCGCGAACTCCTGGCCACCGGTCGGCGTTCCTTTTCCTTCGAGTTCATGCCGCCGCGCAGCGCCGCGGCGGAGGCCGGCCTGTGGAACGCGATCCGCAGGCTGGAGGCTCTGGCACCCACCTTCGTGTCGGTGACGTACGGCGCCGGCGGGTCCACCCGGGAGCGCACGGTGAACGTCACCGGGCGCATCGCGCAGGAGACCACCCTGACGCCGACGGCCCACCTGACGGCCGTCGGCCACAGCGTCGCGGAGCTGCGGAACATCCTCGGGCACTACGCCGACCAGGGGGTCCGCAACATCCTGGCCCTGCGGGGCGATCCGCCCGGCGACCCGCTCGGCCCCTGGGTCCGCCACCCCGCAGGCGTGGCGTACGCCGCCGACCTGGTGCGGCTGATCAAGGAGTCCGGCGACTTCTGCGTGGGTGTCGCGGCCTTCCCGGAAATGCACCCCCGCTCCCCGGACTGGGATTCCGAGATCCGTTTCTTCATCGAGAAATGCCGAGCCGGCGCCGACTACGCGATCACCCAGATGTTCTTCGACGTGGAGAATTACCTGAGATTCCGGGACCGCCTCCTGAAGGCAGGATGCTCCGTTCCGATCATTCCGGAGATCATGCCGGTGACCACCATCCGGTCACTCGAACGCATTCCCACCCTCAGCACCGCGGCCATTCCGGCGCATCTCGCCGAGCGGATGCTCGGCGAGCGGCACGATCCCGCCGCGGTGCGCGCCGTCGGAATCGAGTACGCCACCGAAATGTGCCGCCGTCTCCTGGCCGAGGGCGCCCCCGGCCTGCATTTCATGACCATGAACTTCTCCACGGTCACGACGGAGATCTACCAGAACCTCGGCCTGCCCGAATCCGGCTGAGGGACACCGCCTGGGGCGGGCGCGGCCGGAGTGCCGCGCCCGCCCCGGGCCTCCCCGCCCGGCTCAGCGGGCCAGGTCGTCCCGCAGGCGACGGGCGGCGGTGACCAGGCTCTCCAGCGAGGCCCGGGTCTCGGTCCAACCGCGGGTCTTCAGTCCGCAGTCGGGGTTGACCCAGAGCCGCTCGGCCGGAATCGCCGCGAGCCCGGCACGCAGCAGTTCCACCGCCTCGTCGGCGCTCGGCACACGCGGGGAGTGGATGTCCCACACGCCCGGCCCGACCTCGCGCGGGTAGCCGGCCGCGGCCAGCTCACCGGCGACCTCCATGTGCGAACGGGCCGCCTCCAGCGAGATCACGTCGGCGTCCAGCTCGTCGATGGCCGTCATGATCGCGCCGAACTCGGCGTAGCACATGTGGGTGTGGATCTGGGTGTCGACCCGCACGCCCGAGGTCGCGAGGCGGAAGGCGACCGTGGCCCAGTCCAGGTAGGCCGGGCGGTCGGCGGAGCGCAGCGGGAGCGTCTCGCGCAGCGCCGGTTCGTCGACCTGCACGACGACCGCGCCGGCGGCCTCCAGGTCGGTGACCTCGTCGCGCAGGGCGAGGGCGACCTGGAAGGCCGTGTCGGCGAGCGGCTGGTCGTCCCGGACGAAGGACCAGGCGAGCATGGTGACCGGCCCGGTGAGCATGCCCTTCACCGGACGGTCCGTCAGGTCCTGCGCGTAGCGGAACCAGTCGACGGTCATCGGGTGCGGGCGCGAGATGTCACCGGCCAGCACCGGCGGGCGGACGTACCGGGTGCCGTAGGACTGCACCCAGCCGTGCCGGGTGGCGAGGTAGCCGGTGAGCTGCTCGGCGAAGTACTGGACCATGTCGTTGCGCTCGGGCTCGCCGTGCACCAGGACGTCCAGGCCGGCCTTCTCCTGGAAGGCGATCACCTCCCGCACCTCGGTCCGGATGCGCTCCCGGTACGCGGCCGGGTCGATCCGCCCGGCGGTGAGGTCGGCCCGGGCCACCCGCAGTTCGGAGGTCTGCGGGAACGACCCGATCGTGGTGGTCGGCAGCAGCGGCAGGCCGAGGCGGGTGCGCTGGGCCTCGGCGCGCTCCGGGTAGGCCTGGGCCCGGCGGGCGTCCGCCTCGGTGACGGCCGCGGTGCGGGCCCGCACCGCGGGGTCACGGGTGATCGGGGAGTTGGCGCGGGACGCCAGGTCGGCGCGGTTGGCGGCGAGTTCGGCGGTGATCGCGCCGGTGCCCTCGCGCAGGCCGCGGGCGAGCAGGGCGACCTCGTTGGCCTTCTGCCGCGCGAAGGCGAGCCACCGGGCGATCTGCGGGTCGAGGTCGCGCTCGGCGGCGGCGTCCAGCGGGACGTGCAGCAGCGAGCACGACGGGGCCACGTCGACGGTGCCGGCCAGCCCGAGCAGGGTGGCCAGGGTGGAGAGCGACTTCTCCAGGTCGTTGATCCAGATGTTGCGGCCGTCCACCACACCGGCGACCAGCCGCTTGCCCGGCAGGCCGCCCGCGGCGGCCAGGTCGCCCAGGTTGGCGGCGGCCGGGCCGGTGAAGTCCAGGGCGAGGCCGTCGATCGGGGCCCTGGCCAGCACGGGCAGCGCGGCGCCCAGGCGGTCGAAGTAGCTCGCGACCAGCAGCTTGGGCCGGTCGGCGAGGGCACCGAGGTCGCGGTAGGCGCGCGCGGTGGCGTTCAGGTCCGCGGGGGTGCGGTCCTGGACGAGCGCCGGCTCGTCCAACTGGACCCAGGCGGCGCCGGCCTCGTGCAGGTCGGCGAGGAGGGCGGCGTAGACGGGCAGCAGCCGGTCGAGCAGGGTGAGCGGCTGGAAGTCCTCGGGGACGCCCGGGGCGGGCTTGGCGAGGAGCAGGTACGTGACCGGGCCGACCAGCACCGGACGGGCGCTGTGGCCGAGGTCCAGGGCCTCGCGCAACTCCGCGACCGCCTTGGCGGAGTTCGCGGTGAAGACGGTGTCGGGGCCGAGTTCGGGCACCAGGTAGTGGTAGTTGGTGTCGAACCACTTGGTCATCTCCAGCGGCGCGACGTCCTGGGTGCCGCGCGCCATGGCGAAGTAGCCGTCCAGCGGGTCGGCCTCGACCGCCGCCCGGTGACGCGGCGGGATCGCGCCGACGGCGACCGTGGTGTCCAGCACGTGGTCGTAGAGCGAGAAGTCGCCGGTGGGCACCTCCTGGACGCCCGCCCCGGCGAGCCTGCTCCAGTTCTCCAGACGCAGGTCGGCGGCGGTGGCCAGCAGGGCGTCGGCGCTCACGGCGCCCTTCCAGTACCCCTCGATCGCCTTCTTGAGCTCACGGCCACCGCCCTGGCGGGGGTATCCGTACACGGTGGCCAGGGTTGCCGCGGCTGCGGACTTCGCTGTCAAGGGACTCTCCTTCGCGAGCCTGTCTGTGGCCCCGGTGACGGGACGGAGGCGCGAAGGGGTGACGAACCGGGCGGGACCGCGTGCGCACGAGAAGCGCCGGATCCGCCTGGTATGTACGCCGACCCGCCCACGAGGTCACCGGGATGTCCGCGCGCGAACGGGTCGCGTGCGGGCAACGGGCAGGTCTTCGGACTCGTGGACACGCCCGCCCGAAAGGGCGGACACCTACTGGCCGTCGCTTCCCAGACCCGACCGGGCCCAGTGCGTATGACGGCGGTCGTTCCCACTCACCGCTGCGGGGCAGTCCCGGATTCCCACCGGGTTCCCTCTTACGACGCGCCTGCCTGGTGGGCAGGGCGAACCAGCTGCCCGCCCAGCTTAGGACGAATCCGGTACCGGGAGAACACAAGGACACCAGGACGTCCACATCCTGAGACGCCGCCAGGGCCCCGGACGGGCGGCGGAGGGCCGGACGGCACAGGACAGGACAGGACCGGACCGGCCGGTGCGGGTGCCGGCCCGCCGTCCCGGAACCCCGCGCCCCGGCCGTGCCGCTACTCGTCGGAGAGCACGAAGGTCCGACCGCACCCGGGCGTGGACCGCAGGTGACCGGGCACGGGTCCCCGGACGCGGCCGGCCCGGTCGCGCTCGGCGCCCAGCACGACGGCCGCGTGGACGGCGCGGGCGGCGCGGGATCCCCAGCGGGACCGGGGGCCGCCGAACGGCTCCGCCTCCCGGCCGGGACCGGTCCGCCGCACCGCCACGCAGACCGCGTCCGACGGCGTCCCCGAGCAGTCGTACCCGGCTTCGAGCAGCGCCTGGACCTTGGCCTCCGTCACGGTGGCCACGAGGTTGACGGCGGCCGCGTCCGAGAGGGCCACCGGAACGACGACCACGATGTTGATCGTGCCGGGAACGAGCGCGTCGCCGGGCGCGTCGCCGTCGGCGGGCGCCGACGCCCAGGTCGGCACGCCGATTCCGGTCGTCACCACCGCGGTGACGCCGTGGTCGCGGGCCCAGGTGAAGGCGTCCACCCGGGCGGCGGTCATCAGCCCGACGCCCGGACCCCGCAGCCCCAGGTCCTCCGCCAGCTCGGCCAGGTGCCGGTCCGGGTCCGTCCTGCCGTACCCGGCCCGGACCTGGGCGTTGACCAGCCACTCCCGCTCGCCCAGGCCGCCGCCCAGCACGGCGCTGCTGAGCATCCGCCAGCCGGGTCCGGCCCGCCACACCAGGAGATGGCGGCACTCACCGTCCTCCGGGCGGCCGGACCGCTCGATCACCACGGGGTCGCCGAAGACCCCGTCGTCCACTCCGGGAGGGCCCGCCTGCTGCTGCGGGATTGCCATGAACGATCCACCTTCGGGCACGTGGGTGAGCGGCCGACCGGCCAGGCGATCAATCCTAGGCACAGGGCGACGCCGCACGGATCGACGGAGCCCCCGGCGGACGCCGGACCCCGTGCCGGGCGAGCGGGCACGGGGTCCGGCGGTCGGTGCGCAGGTGCCGGTCGGTTCGGCCGGGGTGCGCCGGTGCCGGTCGTGCGGCCGACGCGGTCGGTTCGGCCGGGGTGCGCCGGGGTGCGGTCAGCCGTTGGCGGGGGGCGTACCGCCGAGGGCGAGGGCGTCGGCGGCGATCAGTCGGGCCCGGTCGGCGGGGACGGTCCGGCCGGACTGGTTCTCGGCCCACCGGGCGAGCGGCCCGTACTGGCCCTGGCCGAGCATCACGGTCAGGGTGGCGACGGCGTTGCGGTCCGCCCCCGAGGTGAGGACCAGCGAGGCCAGACCGGTCGGCGTGGCCGCGACGGTGAACTCGGCCGTCGTCTCGGCCCGCCCGCCGGGGCCGGTCGCCTCCGCCCGCAGGGTGTGCCGGCCGAGCGCGAGCGCCGTGGTGTCGAGCGCGGTGCCCGGCGTGAGCTCGGCACCGTCCAGGGTCAGCCGAACGGAGTCGGCGCCGCGCGCCTGCACCGCGGTGACCGGCTGCTGGGCACGGTCCAGGGCGGCCCCGGCGGCCGGGGAGGTGATCGCCACGGTGGGTGCGGCGGGCGGCGCGACGGCGCCGGCCTGCTGCCAGGCGGCGTTCCAGCCGGCGAGCTCCGCCGGACGGTTGGTGATGATGCCGTCGACGCCGGCGGCCTCCAGCGCCTTCCACCGGGCGGCCGCGTCGACCGTCCAGACGTTGACCGCGACGCCGGCCGCGTGCAGGTCCTTCACCACGCCGAGCCGGGCGGAGACGGCGCCGTCCGAGGGGTTGTAGGCGGCCAGGCCGAGCTCCCTGGAGATCGCCACCGGGTCGGCGTCGAGGGTGCTGCGCAGCAGGCCGAGCGGCAACTCCGGTGCCAGCTCGCGGGTGTGCCGCAGGGCGTCCACCTCGAAGCTCTGGACGAGGACGCGGCCCGCCATCCCGTGGTCGCGCACCTCCTTGACGATCCGGGCGACCTCGTCGCGGCTGTGCCGGCCCTTGATCTCCAGCAGCAGGTTGCCGCCACGGGTGCGCAGATCCTCCAACTGCGCCGCGAGCGTGGGCACCCGGGCACCCGCGTAGGCCGGGCCGAACCGGGAACCGGCGTCCAGCGCGTCCAGTTGGGCGGAGGTCAGGTCGCGGATCCGCCCCTGGCCGTCGGTGGTGCGGTCCACCGTGTCGTCGTGGAGGATGTACGGCACGCCGTCCTTGCTGGGCTGGACGTCGTTCTCGATCCACTCGGCGCCACCGCGCCGGGCGACCTCGTCCGAGACCAGGGTGTTCTCCGGTGCCGCGGAGGAGGCGCCGCGGTGGGCGAAGACGGTGAGCGGGGAGTCCGCCGGCCGGAGCAGGCCGCCCGGGGCGAGCGCGGTCACCCTGAGGTCGTCGAACGACACCTTCGCGCCGTTGACGACGAGCGCCTGGCCGCCGTCGGCGCTGCGGGCGACCTGGGTGGTGCGGGCGGCCTCCCGGCCGTCGAAGATCCAGCGGGCGGTGGTGCCGTGCACCTCGACGGCGATCCGCACGTCGCGGCCGGTGCCGGCGGCGACCGGGGCGGCGGCGGTGTCGGTGACGAGCCAGCTGTTGGCGGTGGTCCGCCGGGCGAACTCCAGGCCGTTGGCGGCGGTGGTGCCGGTCCGCACGGTGGCGATCGACCACGGGGTGGCGCCGCTCGCCGGGACGTCCAGGCCGAGCGCCGCCCAGCGGGCGTTGTCCACGACGGACTCGAAGCGGGCGGTCGCCTCGATGCGGAAGTCGTCGAGGTGGCGGCCGAAGGTGATCCGGCTCTGCTGGCCGGAGTTGGCGGAGGTGCCGACCAGCCGGCCGTTCGCCACCTTCCAGTCGCCCTCCACGGCGGTCCAGCCGGCGGGGAGGGAGGTGCCGGAGAAGCTCTCGGTCACCACGACGTCACCGGGGGCGGGGGCCGCGGCGGCAGCGGCGAGGCCGGGGGACCCGGCGGGGTCGTCGGGGGACCCGGGGCCGGACGCGGCGGGGCCGGAGGTGGCGGCGGGCGGCTCGGCGGAGGCGGCGTTCGGGGCGCTCAGCGCGACGGTGCCCAGGCCCAGCGCGGACGCGACGAGGGCGGCGAGCACGGCGGTGTGCCGGCCCGCGCTCGACCGGAGGTCGCGCCGGTCGTCGGCCGAGGTGCCGGGGCGGTTGCCCGGGCGGCCGCCGGGGCGGTTGCCGGGACGGGCGGCGGGTGACGCGGCGGACGGGCTGCCGGAGCTGACGTGGTGACTCTGTGTCATGCCCGGCACGCTAGGGGACGCTCCCCGAACCGGAAGCCACTTCCCCGGGAACCGTTCGTGACCATTGCGAAACTCCACGCCGCACGGCCGTACCTCACCGAACCCGCCGACCGGACCGGCGCGTTGTCCTCGCCGAGTCCTCGGACCCGCCCCGGCGGTAGCGGGTCCGCGGCGTGCTCCCGGACGGCGGGGGCGAGCGCGGCGACGCGCCGTCGGGCACCGTCCGCACGCCTCAGACGAAGGACCGGGTCGCCGTGATGCCGCCGTCGACGGGGAGCGTCACCCCGGTCACGTACGAGGACCGGTCGCTGAGCAGCCAGGCCGCGGCCTGGGCGACCTCGGTGGCGCTCGCCGGGCGGCCGAGCGGGGTGAAGCGGGCGACGGCCTCGCCGAAGGCCGGCCCGGCGGTGAACAGCGGTTCGGCGGACGGCGTCCGGACCACCCCGGGCGCGATCGCGTTGGTCCGGACGCCGTGCCGGGCGTAGTCGGTGGTGGCCGCCTTCACCAGACCGGCGAGCCCGTGCTTGGCCGCCTGCTGGGTGCCGTCCCCGAACCCGCCCACCAGGCCGCCGACCCCGCTGCACAGCACGATCGAGCCGCCCCGGCCGCCCGCGAGCATCGCCCGGAGCTGGGCCCGCAGGCAGAGCCAGGTGCCGCGGAGGTTGACGGCGTGGACGGCGTCCCAGTCCTCCTCGGTCCGCTCGGCGAGCGGGGCGGGCATCGGGCCCGAGCCCGCGTTGTCGAAGGCGGCGTCGAGCCGGCCGAAGGAGTCCAGCGCGACCTGTACCGGCCGCTCGGCCCCTTCGGCCGTGGAGATGTCCGCGGCGACGGCCACCGCGTCGGCGCCGCGCGCCCGCAGCCGGGCCGCCAGCGCCTCGACCTCGGGGCCGGTGCGGGCGGCCAGGACGAGCAACGCGCCCTCCGCCGCGAACAGTTCGGCGGCTGACGCGCCAATGCCCCGGCCCGCGCCGGTGATGATCGTGACCTTCCGGTCGAGAAGTCCCATGCCGGGAGCATCCCTCGGCGGGACGGGCGGCGGCAGCGGCCGGATCGTCCTGGGCCCGGGAGCCCGGGTCTGCCGGGTCCTGGATACGGCTGCCGGGCTGTGGCAGCGTGGGACCATGCCCGACACTCCGTTCAGCGCGTTCCTGCGGGCCCGCCGCCAGGGCCTGGATCCCTCCGACGCCGGGCTGCCGGTCGGACCGCGCCGCCGCACGCCGGGCCTGCGCCGGGAGGAGGTCGCCGTCCGGGCGGGCATCTCGACGGACTACTACGCCAGGCTGGAGCAGGGCCGCCAGCGGCTGCCGACCGGCCCGGTGCTGGACGGCATCGCCGCGGCCCTGCTGCTCACCGAACCCGAACGGGACCACCTGCACCGGCTGGCCCACCGACGGTCCGCGCCGGCGACCGCCGCCGTGAACGGCCCGGCGACCGTCGACGCGACCGCCCGGAGCCTGCTCGCCTCCCTCGACCGCTCGCCCGCCTTCGTCACCGGGCCCCGGTTCGACCTGCTCGCCTGGAATCCCTGCGCCGCCGCGCTGATGGCCGATCCGGCCTCCCGGCCCGCCCTCGAACGCAACCTCCTCTGGCAGGTGTTCTGCTGCCCGCACGGCGCCGCCCAGCGGGCCAACCACGCCCCCACCGGCTCCATCGGCGCGGACCTGGTCGCCGGGCTGCGCGCCCAGCACGCGGACCGCCCGGACGACCGCGAGCTGACGGCCCTGGTCACCCGGCTCTCCGCCCGCAGTCCGCAGTTCGCCGCCCTGTGGGCCCGCCACCGGGCCGCCCCGCCCCGCCAGGGCCGCCTCGCGCTGCGCCACCCCGCACTGGACACCGGCGTGCTCGACTACACCGCCCTCGCCCTCCCCGCGAGCGGCCACCACCTCTTCGTCTACCTCCCGCCCGCCGGCCGCCGCACCCCGGACCCCTTCCGCCGCCTGCACCCGGCGGCCTCCCGCTAGCGCCCGTGCCCGGGCGCCGAGCGAGCGGCGGGCGGACGTCAGACGCCGGACGTCAGACGCCGGACGACGGGGAGGCGGGCCACGGGGAGGCGGGCCACGGGACGGCGGTCTCGGCCTCGGCCTCGTAGTCGACGCCGGGAACGTCCCAGCCGTAGAGCCGGCCGACCTGCTCACGGAACCAGCCGGTGTCCGCACGGGTGTCCATGGTCTCGGCGTCGATCCGGTCCCACATGGCGCGGACGGCGGTCTGCACCCGGGGGTTCATCTCCCAGTCGTCCAGCCGGATGCGGTCCTGGTCGTCCAGGTCGGGTTCGGCGTCGCCGGAGAGGCGGCTCCACAGCTCCGCGGCCTGGTCGACGGTGGTCTGCCAGCCGTCCCCGGTGACGCGGTGGAGGATGCTGGTGTAGAGCGCGATGCTCGGGATAGCGGTGGAGGCCTGGGTGACGGCCGCGCCGGCGACGACGGTGTAGGCGTGACCCGCGCCGTCGAGACGGGTGTTGAGGGTGCGGGCGGTGTCCTCCAGGTGCTGCTTGGCGGCGCCGATGGTCCCGGCCCGGTAGACGGGGGCCGTGATGTCCGACCCGACGTACGAGAGGGCGACGGTCCGGAAGCCGTCGGCCAGCAGGCCCCTGGACTGCAGGGCGTCGACCCACAGCTGCCAGTCGGCGCCGCCCATGACCTGCACGGTCGCGTCGCGCTCGGCCTCGTCGGCGATCTGGAGGTGCAGCTCGCCGATCCGCGGGGTGCCGTCCTCGAACACGAGCGTCTTGGCCCGGTAGTCGCTGCCGAGCGGCTTGATGACGGAGTGGTGGACCTCGCCGGTCACCGGGTCGGTGCGACGCGGGGCCGCGACGCTGTAGATGAGCAGGTCGACCTTGCCGAAACGGGCGGCGATCCGGTCGGCGGCCTCCTCCTTGACCCCGTCGGAGAACGCGTCGCCGTTGAGGAAGGTGAAGTCGGCGCCGGCCTCGGCCGCGAGTTCGGCCGTCCGGGCGGTGCGGTACCAGCCCGCGCCGGCGGTACGGCGCTCGGTCGCGGGGGCCTCGAAGGCGATGCCGAGTCCGCGCATCCGGTGGGCGCGCAGGCCGACCAGGGTCGCGGCCAGCCCGTACCCCGCGCTGGAGCCGATGACGAGGGCGACCGGGCCGGGACGGTCGTCGGCAGGCTCCGGAATCTGCTGCCACAGGTGGTCGACCACCGTGCTGCAGCCGGTCGGGTGGCTGTTGACGTAGAGGTACCCGCGGTTGCCGGGCTTGATCGTGCGGAGGGTCACTCGTGGGGTCCTTCGGGTGCGGGGACGCGGTCGCCGCGGCAGGAACACCTGCGCGCACGGCGGACGTCGGCGACGGTTTCCGGCTGGCCGGTGGCCGGCGTCGTCGGGACGACGACGCCGAACGTGCCCTCCGGGGCGGTGACCGGGCGGGGCCGTCCGTACCCCCGGGGCTCGCTCCGGTCGGGCCCTGCTCACATCCTGGGCGAGCCCGGCCCGGCCCGTGATGGTGATCTTCACCAGAAGTGCCCGCGGATTCTTGTCGGTGTGCCATCCGTTCGCCCCGCCGCCCTCCCCCGTCCTCGACCGGGCCGGAGCCACCGCAACCGGCACCGCCGGATGGCCCCGTCGACAAAATATGCAGACCGGTCTATTGTTTCCGCATGGGAGTCAAAGGCGAGGAGACCCGCGCCCGGCTGATCGCCGGCACGCGCGGCCTGATCGAGGCACAGGGCTACTTCGGCACCGGCCTCAACCAGATCGTGACGGAGAGCGGCGCACCGCGCGGATCGCTCTACTTCCACTTCCCGGAGGGCAAGGACCAGCTGGTGACCGCCGCCCTGATCCAGGCCGGCCAGGAGGTCGAGGAGCTGCTCGCCTCCCTCGCCCGCGAGGGCTCCGACGCGGCGACCGTCGTCGCCGGGCTGGCGCGGGCCTTCGCCGACCGTCTCGCCCGGTCCGAGTACACCAAGGGCTGCCCGATCGCCACCGTCGGGCTGGAGATCGCCGGCAGCAACGAGGCGCTCCGCCAGGTCTGCGTCGAGGTGTACGCGAGCTGGCAGCGCGTCCTGACCGAGCGTCTGACCGCCGAGGGGTTCGACCCCACCGAGGCGGACGTCGCCGCAGGCCAGGCGCTCGCCCTGCTGGAGGGCGCGGTCCTGCTGGCCCGCGTCCGCCGCTCCCCCGAACCGCTGACCGCCGCGACGCACGCCGTCCGCCACCTGCTCGACGTGAAGGCCGCGCAGGCCGCGCAGGCCACCCGCGAAAGCCCGGCCTCGCAGCGGACCGGCTGAGCACGGGTGGGCGCCGGCCTCGGCGCCCACCCGCCCCCGGCGGCAGATCCCCACCGCGCACCCGGACACACCCCCGGGCACGGTTCGCCCTCCACCACCACAGACCGGCCCGTGACCGCGAGCCCCGTCCAGGGCTCCCGCCTTCCGGCACCTTCGCACTCGCACCGCATCCGTGCCCAAAAAATATGCAGACCGGTCTACAGAATCAGGTCGACCGGACCGGACCACCGAAGAGGAGAGCACCATGACCACCACGCCCCGCCCGCAGCCCCGGCAGCCGGACGCCTCCCCGGCCGACCGGCCACCGCCGCACACCCTGGTCCTGGGCGCCACCGGCTTCCTCGGCCGCTGGCTGCTCCTCGAACTCCTGGGCCGGGGAGAGCCGGTGGCCGCCGGCGTCCGCACCGGCCCCGGCTCACCGCGTGACCGCGAACTCCGCGCCTGGCTGCGCGCGCACGGCGCCGACGACGGCGCCCTCACCACCGTCACCGCCGACCTCACCCGCCCCGGACTCGGGCTGTCGCCCGCCGACGACGCCCGGCTCGCCGCCGTCCGTGACGTCCACAACCTCGCCGCCCTCTACCGCTTCGGCCTCGACCGTGCCGAGGCGCACGCCGCCAACGTGGAGGGCGCACTCACCGCACTCCACTGGGCGGCGGGCCGGCCGCAGCTCCGGCGTCTGGTCCACCTCTCCGGGTACCGGGTCGGCCGCGACAGCGCGCCCCGCCACCCCCTCCCGCCCGCCGAGACCGACACCCTCTACGCCCGGCTCGGGGCGTACGAGGCGTCCAAGCACCTCGGCGACGCCGCCGTCCGCGTCACGGCCGCCGAGCTCGGCGTTCCGCTCACCACGGTGAACCCCAGCAGCGTGATCGGACACTCGGAGACCGGCGAGGCCGGGCAGTACCTGGGCCTGGCGGACCTGGTCCGCCAGCTCTGGTCCGGCCGCCTCCCCCTGCTGCCCGGGACGGCCCGGACCTTCCTCCCGGTGGTCGCGATCGACCACCTGGCCCGATTCCTCGCCGTCGTCCCGGAGTTCGACGACGGACCGGCCCGCTCCCACACCGTCCTCGACCCCGCCACCCCACCGCTGCCCGAACTGATCGCCCTGATCGCCCGGCACCTGGACGTCCCGGCGCCCCGGGGGCTCGTCCCGGTCGGCCTGGTACGGCGGCTGCCCCGCGCCCTCACCGGCGCCGACCCGGAGACCCTGTCCTTCCTCGTCGAGGACGGCTACGACACCGCCTCCGCCGACCGGCTCGCCCGGGCTGCCGGACTCCACCACCCCCCGGTGGACGACCTGTTGCGCCGCTGGGCCGACCGCCTGGTCGCCGACGGCTTCGGGGCCGCACCCACCGGCCACGGCCCCGGCGGCCCGGCGGGCGGGTTCGCGGACGTCGCCGGCGGACGCACCTACCTCGACGGCGACCGCCGGACACCGCGCTACGTCCTGCTCCCCGGGCCGGGCGCGGACACCGCCGCCTGGACGGACGCCACCGGCCGGCTCGACGCCCCCGCACTCACCGCCGACCTCCCCGGGCTCGGCCGCTCCGCCCCCACGGCCGCCCCCGACGCCGACTGGCTCGCGGCCCTGCTCGACCCGGTCCGCTCACGCCCCGTGCTGGTGACCCACGCAGCCGTCGCCGCACCGGCGTTGCGCTACGCCGCCGCCCACCCCGACCGCGTCGGCGGCCTGCTCGTGGTGACCGCCGACGCCACCGGCCCCGACCGCCCCGGCGGTACCGACCGGTCCGGCGGCGCCACTCCTGCCGCCACACCCGCGTTCCACCGTCCCGGCGCCGCCCGCCGCGCGGCCCGACGCCTCCGCGAGGCCCGACGGCGCTCCCGCCGGGCGGAGTTGAGCGGGCTGATCGACGCCTGCCCCGTCCCCGTCCGGCTCGTCGCACCCGGGGCGCCGACACCCCGGACGACGGCCCCGCACACCGGCGGTGACCCTTCGGACCTCACCAGGGCGGCCGCGGCCTGGTCGTAGCGCCGCCCCGCCCCGCCGGCCCGCACTCGCCGCCGCCCCGCCCGGTCGCCCGGTCGCCCGGATCGTCCCGGCGGTCGGCCGGACCGCCCGCCCGACCACACCTGCCTACGCGTACGGGGTGCGCGCCACACGTGTGGTGCCGGTCCGGCCGGTCGCCGTCCTGGCAGGATGGCGGCATGGAACACGTACGGGGAATTGGCGGATACTTCCTGCGGGCGGCGGACCCGGCGGCCCTCAACGCCTGGTACCGCGACCACCTGGGCCTGGACGCCGACGCGCACGGCCTGTGGCATCAGGAAACCGGGCCGACGGTGTTCGCGACGTTCGAGTCCGGGACCGACTACTTCGGGTCCCGCAGCCAGCGGACCATGCTCAACTTCCGCGTCCGCGACCTGGACGCGATGCTCGCGCAGTTGCGCGCCGGAGGGGCGGACGTGGCCGAGGAGACCCAGGACATGGAGGGTGTCGGTCGATTCGGCTGGGTCACCGATCCCGAGGGCAACCGGGTCGAGCTGTGGCAGCCCGCCTGAGGACCCGTGCCCGGGCCCCGGGCCGTCGCGCCGTCGCGCGGTCCCGCCGTCGTCCCTTCGCCACGGCCAGGACCGCGCCGCGCGCGGTCAGGCCGGGCCGTTCCGGAAGGCGAGTACCGTCCACCGGACGTCCGTCCGGCCGTGCAGGTCGGCGCGTCCGGTGCGCAGGAGCAGGTCCAGGCCCCGGGTGCGGGCGAGTTCGACCGTTTCGTCGGCGGACACGTCGAACATCCGCCTCCCCGGCGGGACCGGGCCGTGCCGCAGGGTGAGGAAGAGGCGACCGGCCGGGGCGAGCAGTCCGGCGAGGGCCTCCATCGCCGGGGGTCGTTCCTCGGCCGACAGATGCATCCACACGGCGGTCAGCAGCACCGCGTCGAACCGGTCCTCCCCCGCGCCGAGCCGGGGGAGTCCGGGCAGCGCGTCGTCGACCCAGTGCACGCCGCTCCCGGCGTGCAGCCGTCGTCCGATCCGGCGCAGCTCCGTCGTCGGTTCGGCGGCGACCACCCGGTGTCCGAGCGCGGCCAGCGCGGCGGCGTCCCGTCCGGTGCCGGCGCCGACGTCCAGGACGGTGCCGGGTGACGCCGGGAGGAGGTGGAGGACCTCACGGTGGACTTCGGTGAAGGTCACGGCCTCGTACTGGAGGGCGAGTTGATCCGCCGCCTCGCCGTACCCGGCCGTACTCGTCGGTCCGCCCATCCGCCGCTTCCTCCCGTGAACCCGCTCGCCCGGAGCCGCTCCGCGCCTCCGGGGGCGTGCGGCGGGCCGGCCCGCCGACCGGCGGTCCCTCGGCGGACGACGTGTCAACGGGCTCCGCTCCGGGGGGCGTCGTACCGGCGGACCGCGTCGGCGGAGCGTCCGGAGTCCGCGGTCAACGGGCGGCGTCAACTCTACAGGGCAGCGGCCACTCCCCCGGTCAGGCCTCACCGGGGTGCCAGGCGGGCCATTCCCAGGGGCGGTCGCTCCACCGGACGCGGACGGCGTCGTGGGGGTCGAGGTCCGGGAAGAGCTGACGGATCCGTGGTTCGAACTCCTCCGGGGCCAGGGGTTCCCAGCCGTGGCCCTCGAAGCGGACCAGCCGGTAGCGGCTGTCGGTGCGGAAGTCGGCGATCTCGACCAGGGGCTTCGTCGCGCCGGACGTACTGATGGTTTCCATGCCCCCCAGCATGTGGCTGACCTGGGGTGACCGCACCCGGGGCACGGCAGGCAGCGTACGCCCCGGAGGACCCCGCGCGCCGCGACAACCCTCGTCCGGGTCATGTCCCCTCGTCGGCGCACTCGTTGGGTACGGCGAGCGGGTGGTCGGCGCCGTACGGGCTCGGTCCCGTACGGCCCGGCGCCGGCGGGGGTCACCGCTCGTCGACGGGCAGGCGAGGCTGCGACGGCAGGAGGACGAGGACATGGGCGGACAACCGGCAGGCGGCGGACGTCCCGCGGGTGGCGGGCAGTGGCAGTGGCCGGAGCAGAGGTGGCAGCCTCCACCGGTGCCGGCCCCGCCACCCGCCGTGCCCCCACCGCCCGCGGCGGCCCCGGCGGGAACGGGTGCGACCGGTGGGGCGGGTGCGACCGGTGGGGTCACGCCGGACCGGCGGCCCCGCTGGGCCTGGGTGGCGGGCGCCGCGGGGATCGCCGCCGGGTTGGCGGCCGTCCTGACGATGTGCGGGCCCGGGTCAGGTGACGAGTCGTCCGGGGTGGTGGCGTTCCCGGCGTCGCCGACGCCGACGCCCTCCGCCTCGGTCCCGCCGGTGCCGGATCTGCTGCCGGTCCCGGCGCCCTCGCCACTGCCCGCCCCGACCGCGGCCGAGAACAGACCGCCGACGGCCGCCCAGGGTCCCGGGCTCGCCGGGAACGGCGCCTCCCCGGCCGCTCCGGGGGCGGGGAGCGACCGTGCCGCGACGACCCGTCCGAAGCCGGGTGGGAGCCGGACCCCGCGCCCGGTACCCACCCGCTCCGCGGGAGCCCCGGGCGCGGGCGCCACGTCGGCGGAGACGCCGGCGGCCGCGCCTGCCCCGGCGCCCGGCCCCGGCGCGGGCGCTCCTCCGGCGGGTGCGGCGCCGGCCGCCGCGCCGGGGTCGATCTGCGACCAGGCCGAGCGGTTCGGCCGCTGGCCGGCCGGTTCGGAGCAGGCCCGGCTCTGCCACAGCATCTACGGCTGAGGCGGGCGCGGCGGGACCGACGGCTCTCCCGGGGCCGGCCGCGGGGCCTGTGTCGGAGCCGTGTGCAAGGCCCTGCAAGGTCCCGTTCAGGGCCCCTGTGTCGGGGCACGTGCCAGGGCCTGCGCCGTCGGGGCGCAGGCGCTGCACCGCGGAACGGCTCGGCCGCCGCCCGTCGCTGCCCGGCGGCCCCGCACCGATCGGTCCTCCGCCGGTCCGCACGGGGCCGGTCCGTACGGGGTCGGTCAGCGGCGGCCGATCAGCCGGGGGCGGTCAGCGGCAGGCGGTCAGCGGCGGACGGTCAGCCGCGCCTGTTCAACTCCGGCCGGCCAGCAGCGCCTGGTCCAGGCGCGGGGCGAGGACACGGGCCAGCGTGTCGGTGATGTGGCCGGTGTCGCGGTAGAGGATCACTCCCTCCAGCACGGACGGGCAGTCGTGGCCGGTGCCCGGGCAGAGCAGCGGACCGAGGTCGAGGACACTGACGCCGTACCGCCCGGCCAGACCGCCGTCGATCAGCGGGTCGCGCTCGAAGGCCGACTCGCGCGGGAAGAAGCAGGCGTCCGAACGGCCGTCGGAGGCGGCCAGGCAGGTGGGGATGTCCTTGCCCGGCATCGGCGTGTCACCCAGGTAGGCGAGCGGTGTGCCGAGGGCCGACAGCCGGTCGAGGGTGCGGGTCCAGCCCTCGGTGCGCTCGTCCTGGCCGCCGTACCGGTTGAGGCCGGCCATCAGGACGAGGCGCGGCTTGGGGCCGACGGCCAGCCGGGTGAGGGTGTTCTCGCGCCAGCGGTCGCACTCCTCGAAGGTGCGGCCGAGGACGTTGTTCCGCACGGTCAGCGTGGCCAGCGGGCAGCCCGGCTTGACCAGCACCTCCAGTGCCCAGTGCCGCTGGTCGGCCATGGCGAGGGCCGCGGAGATCCACTGTCCGGCGTGCGAGTCGCCGATCAGGACGATCCGGTCCGGGCTGGACTCGGTGCCGAACAGGCAGCGCGGGCTGTTCTCCGCGGCGAGCGGGATCTCGCAGCCCTTGCCCGGCGGGAAGTCCTCCCGGGCGCGGGCCAGCGAGGGGGTGAGGGCGAGGACCCTGGTCCCGGGGGCCAGCAGGCCCGGGCCGTCCACGGCGCCGGCCGGTGCGACGGCGGGCGCGTTCGGGTCGCCGAGTGCCCGGACGGTCCCACCGCCCAGGGTGAGACCGGCGATCAGCGGGATGATCAGGGCGCTGGCGCCGACCGCGAGCCCGCGGCGCGGGGCCGGGCTGCTGCCGTACCGCAGCGGCTGTTCGACCAGGCGCATCGTGAGCCAGGCCGGCAGGGCGCTCGCCGCCGTGAGCAGGACGAGGGTGGTCCACGGGAGGGCGCCGTAGCGGGCCTGGGCGATGATCAGGACCGGCCAGTGCCAGAGGTACCAGGCGTAGGAGAGGCGGCCGGCGACACGCAGCGGCCGGGTGGCGAGCAGCCGGCCGGCGTCGGTGGGGCCGAGCGCGCGGTGGGCCGGGCCGGCCAGCAGGACGGCGGCGGTGCCGAGGACGGGCAGCAGGGCGGCGCTGCCGGGGAACGGCGTGTTGCGGTCGTACCGGAAGACCGCGATCACGACGGCCGCGGCGCCGGCCCAGCCGAGGACGCGCAGCACCCAGCCCCCGAGGCGCGTGCCGGGTCCGCCGCGCCCGAGGCGGGCGGTGAGCGCCGGCGCGGCCAGCGCGGCGCACGCGCCGGCGGCGAACTCCCAGAGACGGCTCGCGGTGGAGAAGTAGCCGAGCGGCGCGGAGCCGGCCGTCCACCGGATGCAGAGCAGCAGGGAGACGCCGCCGATGGCGAGGGTGGCGACGGAGATCGCGGCGGTACGGCGGCGGCCGACCAGGTAGCGGGCGAGGCCGAGCAGCAGGACGCCCCAGAGCAGGTAGAACTGGTTCTCCACCCCGAGCGACCAGAAGTGCTGGAGCGGGCTCGGGTCGCGCTCGGCCGCGAGGTAGTCGGTCTGCTGGCCGACGAACCGCCAGTTGGCGAACTGTCCGGCGGAGGCGATCAGGTCACGGGCCAGGTCGGTGCCGCGCAGCGGGTCGAGCAGCGCGCCCCCGGCGAGGGCGGTGGCGACCAGGACGACGGCCGCCGCGGGCAGGATGCGGCGGGCCCGGCGGGACGCGAAGTCCCACAGGCCGATCGGGCGGGCGAGCAGCAGGCCGGTGATCAGGAAGCCGGAGATGACGAAGAAGACGTCGACACCGACGTAGCCGCCGGTGAAGGCGGGCACGGTCGCGTGGAAGGCGAGGACGGAGAGCACGGCGACGCCGCGCAGTCCTTCGATGTCGGGGCGGAAGGCCGCCCGCGTCCGGGGCCGGTCGGCCGGTCCGGTGGTCGCGGGTCCGGCGCGGTGGGCCGGTTCGACGGCCGACCCGGTGGCCACGGACCCCGCGGACGCGATGACCGCGGTGCCGGAGGTGTCGGCGGGCGGCCCGGGTACGAGAACGACGGGGACAAGTTCGTTGCTGACGGCGGACGGTGACGTTGCGTCATCCGAAAGGGCGGCGCGAGACGGCTCGGCGCCCGGTGGTACGGCCGTGGGCACGGCGGTGCTCCTTGCAGGGCTGGCAGCGGTGGTCGGGGCCGCCGGGCCGATGGGGCGGCCGGGCGGCGAGTCCGCGCCGGTGGGGCGACGCGCAAGGAAGAGGGGGAAGTCGGTTCGAGCAGATGTTCTCTGACGGCAGGTCAGAAGATGAGCGGGTCGGCCCAGCCGGACGCCAGCAGGCCGCAGAGCAGCAGCACGGCGGTGACGGCGACCGACTCGGCCCGGCCGAAGCGCAGTTCGGCGGCGGAGCCCGGGGTCGGGTCGTCCGCGGGGCGTGCGAGGTCCGCGACGGTGGCGTCGTTGCCACCCCGGAGCAGCGGCCAGAGGGCCCTGATCAGCGGAACCATGGTGTACGTGGTCAGTGCGAGCAGGCCGGCGAGCGCCCAGTACGGCTGCCAGCCGTACAGGGAGACGGCCCGGGCGAGCCCGGCCGCGCCGGCCACGATGACGAAGCCGAGCCAGCCGACACCGATCCGGGCGACGGCCCGGGCCAGCGAGGTGCCGCCCGAGACGGCGCCGGTGGGCACCCACTCGGCGCTGCGGCGTCGCAGCGCGTGCGCGATGGCGACCACGTGGCAGAGCCCGCCCAGGAGTTGGACCCGGGTGACCTCGAAGCGCCAGCGGGTGCGGGACATCGCGGGCAGCAGCACGAGCGAGACCCAGATCGGCGGCAGGAAGGGGAGGACCTGCCAGGGGGCGATCTCGTCGGGCCGGAAGAACAGCATGATCAGCGCCGGCAGCGGGACGGCGAAGACGTTCACCGCGCTGGTGAGGTAGCCGAGGATGCCGTTCCAGAAGCAGAGCCGGGCCGAGCGGGGCAGCGGGCCGCGCCGGAAGTCGGGGTCTCCGACCAGCGCGAGCGAGCCGAGGCACCAGCGGTACTGCTGGCTGATGAACGCGGGCAGGCCGGTGGGCGACATGCCCTTGGCGAGCAGGGCGGGCACGTACCGGGTGGTCCACCCGGCGCGGGCGAGCGAGAGGCCGGTGTAGAGGTCCTCGCTGTGGTCGATCTCGGCGAAGCCGCCGACGCGTTCGAGGGAGGCGCGCCGGTAGAGCGCGTTGGTACCGCAGCAGACGGTGCCGTCCTGGGCGTCCCGGGAGGGCTGGATCCAGCGGTAGAAGATCTCCTGGGTGGCTCCGGCCGCGCGCTCCAGCCAGGACATCCCGGGATCGGTGTCGAAGCACTGCGGGCTCTGCACGATGCCGACGTTCGGGTCGTCGAGGTACGGCACGAGGTGCTGCAGGAAGTCCGGGCGCGGGCAGAAGTCGGCGTCGAGGACGGCGATGATGTCGCCGGTCCCCTCGGCCAGGCCGTGGTTGAGGTTGCCGGCCTTCTTGAAACGGCCCCGGTCCGGGCGGGCGCGGTACTCGAAGCCGTAGGACTCGGCGAGTTCGCGCACCTCGGGCCGGTTCGCGTCGTCGAGGACCAGGACGGTGAGTGCGCCGGGCCAGCGGACGGCTGCGGTGTGCCGGTAGGCGTTGTCCAGGACGGCGAGCGGTTCGCCGGCGGTGGGCAGCAGCAGGTCGACGCCGGGGTGGTGCGCGGGGCTCCAGGCCCGGACCAGCAGGTCGTGCGAGTCACGGGTGAAGCGGCGGGAACGCTGGCCGTCGGCGATGGAGAGCAGCCAGGTCGCGGCGTTGAGCACGGTGAGTGCGAGGAACGGCCAGAGCAGCGGCCGGCTGAGCGCGAAGAGGCCCAGCGTGGCGGTGGCACCGGCGTAGGAGAGGGTCGCGCAGAGCAGGACCCATCGGCGCTGCGGTCCGAAGTACCAGTAGAGCTCCTGGTCGTCGGGCGGATCTGGCAGCCGAGACGGTCCGTCGCCGGGCCGGTCGCCGGATATTCGGCGGGCACGGCGCGGATCCGTGTCGGTTGCGGACATGGCGTTGCCATGGAGTACGGGCATGCGGAAATGGCCCCCCTGGGCTGGGACGGAACGTGACCGTGCGTCGCCAGCCTCTCACAATGGCCTAGACCAATCGTTAACGAGGTATGACATCCCAGCATCACCGCAGGTCAGGACTTTGACGGCATGTCAGATTCGTGCACGTCCTGACGAAATGTCATCATTACCGGACGGTAAGCGCCTTGACCAGCTTCTCGAAGCGCAGGTCGGAGCGGAGCGGGATCCCGAACCGCTCGTCGCCGTACGGGAAGGGGGAGTAGACGCCCGTGCGGTGGAATCCCCGGCGCTCGTACCAGGCGATCAGGTCGGCCCGCTGCTCGATCACCGTCATCTCCAGCTCGGCGGCCCCCCACTCCCCTGCCGCGAACCGCTCGGCCTCCCCGAGCACGGCCCGTCCGACGCCGCCGCCCTGACGGCCGGGACGCACCGAGAACATGCCGAAGTAGGCGTGCTCGCCCCGGCGCTCCAACTGGCAGCAGGCGAGCAGTTCGCCGTCCCGCTCGGCGAGCAGCACCACGCCGTCGGGGTGGGTGACGGCCGCGGTGACACCCTCCGCGTCGGTGCGCTGGCCCTCCAGCAGGTCGGCCTCGGTGGTCCAGCCGGCCCGGCTGGAGTCGCCCCGGTAGGCGGACTCGACCAGCTCGACGAGAGCGGCGACGTCCGCCGTGGTCGCGGGGCGGAAGGTGAGGCGGTCGGCCGCGGTCTCGGCGGCCTCTCGGGTGGTCTCGGGCACGAGGTTCCTCGTCTCACGGTGGCCCGGGCGGTGACCCGGGCGGGCAGCGGCCGTTCGGGCCGATCCCTGGCATCGTGCCACAGCCCGGCCGGGCCCCGACCTGCGCGGAACGCCGGCCGTCCCCTCCACCTGTCCGCCCACCGGTCCGCCCACCGACTCGTCCACCGGTCCGTCCACCACCCGGACGGTCCGCCCGGCCGCCGCGCGCCCTCGGGCAGGATGGCCGGGACACCCGTCGGACCGCCCGCGCCCAGGAGGCCCCATGACCGTCGTCGAGATCCCCGGTTCCAAGTCGGTGACCGCGAGAGCGCTCTTCCTCGCGGCCGCCGCCGACGGCAGCACCACGCTGCTCCGCCCGCTGGTCTCCGACGACACCGACGGCTTCGCGGAGGGCCTGCGCGCCCTCGGCTACGGACTCACCCGCGAGACCGACCGATGGCTGATCGAGGGCCGCCCGCAGGGCCCCGCCAACGACGCCGAGGTCTACTGCCGCGACGGGGCGACCACCGCCCGCTTCCTGCCGGTCCTCGCCGCCGCCGGGCACGGCGACTTCCGGTTCGACGCCTCCGCCCAGATGCGCCGCCGTCCGCTCGGCCCGCTCACCGAGGCCCTGCGCACCCTCGGGGTGGCGCTCGTGCACGAGGGTGCCGAGGGCCACCACCCGCTGCGGATCACCGCCGCCGGGGTCCGGGGCGGCGACATCACCCTGGACGCGGGCCTCTCCTCGCAGTACCTGACCGCGCTGCTGCTGCTCGGGCCGCTCACGGAGCAGGGGCTGCGGATCACCGTCACCGACCTCGTCTCGGCGCCGTACGTCGAGATCACGATCGCCATGATGCGGACCTTCGGCGCCACCGTGACCCGTACCGGGAACGTCTTCGAGGTCGCGCCCGGCGGCTACCGGGCGACCACCTACCCGATCGAGCCGGACGCCTCCACCTCCAGCTACTTCTTCGCGGCAGCCGCCCTCACCGGCCACCGGCTCACCGTGCCCGGGCTGGGCCGCGACGCGCTCCAGGGCGACCTGCGGTTCGTCGACGTGCTGGCCCGGATGGGCGCGCGGGTCGACGTCAGCGCCGAGCGGGTCACCGTCGAGGGCCCGGCGGACGGCCGGCTCGGCGGGCTGACCGTCGACATGCGGGACATCTCCGACACCATGCCGACCCTGGCCGCCATCGCGCCGTTCGCCGCCGGACCGGTCCGGATCGAGAACGTCGCTAACACCCGGATCAAGGAGTGCGACCGGCTGGAGGCGTGCGCCGGGAACCTCCGCCGGCTCGGCATCGACGTCGCCACCGGCCACGACTGGATCGAGATCCGGCCGGGCACGCCCCGCGCCACCGAGCTCGCCAGCCACGGCGACCACCGGATGGTGATGTCCTTCTCCGTCACCGGCCTGCGCACGCCCGGCATCACCTTCGACGACCCCGGCTGCGTACGGAAGACCTTCCCGGGCTTCCACGAAGCGTTCGCGCAGCTGCGCGACGGGTGGGCGGCCACCGTCTGACCCGGCCAGGCCCGAGCCGGCCCGAGCGAGCCGGCTCGGGCCGGTGCGGTGCAGGTACGGCGCAGGTGGGTACGGGTCGGCACTGCTCCGCGCGGCGCACGGCGCGAGGCGTGCGAGCCGGGCGCGCGACGTCCGGCATACGGCAGAATTCGACGGGAATATCTCCTTCCGGACCGCATGCTTTTCCCGGCGAAAACACGGCCGGAGAACCGTTCGACGTCAACGGTGAATCGTTTCTCCCCGCCTGTCACTCCCGCCCCGTCCGGACGGCCGGAATTCCGTTCCGGAACGGCCGCCGCCGGTCACCGCCCGAGAATTCTCCCTTGACGGCCGGAACTCCCGACGGGACTATTTCCGAGGCTGCGCCCCGGCGGCGCGGTACACACCTCGCAGTATCGTGAACGGAGGACGAACAGTGGACCAGCTGAACGAATCCGGGATCCCCTCGAAGCATCGGGACGGGCGGCGGACCTTCCTGCTCGGCGCGCTCGGCGCCACCGCAGTGGGCCTCGCCGGAACCGTGGGCACGGGCCGGGCGAGCGCCGCCCCGGCCCCCGGACCGGCGAAAATCCGGAGCACGCAGAACAACTGGCGTTTCTGTCAGAAGTGTTTCGTCATGTTCTTCTGGGGCTATCCCACCGACGGCGTCTGCCCCTCCGGCGGCGCCCACAGCGCCCAGGGCTACAACTTCGTCCTCCCGCACAGCTGACGCTCCCGCACGAGGCCGGGCACGACCGGCCCGGCCTCGTGCCGCACCGCACACCGCCCGTCGCGCACCTGCTCGTCACCCGGGCGGCCACGAGGCTCGGGATCACCCCTGTCCCGTCGGCGCTTCCGGGGCCGACCCGGCCGACGGCCCGGTCAGGGCGGCGGAGCGGCGTGGGGGCGAACGGCGGCGCCCCTGCGACCGGTGCCGTCGGTGAGGTCCAGAGCGTGCCCGGTCCAGGTGCGGAAGGTCCGCGCGCCGAGGCGTTCGTAGAAGCCGCCGGTCGCCATGGCGTTGGTGGAGTCGACGTCCATGACGGCCCACCGGTAGCCGCGGTCCTTCGCGCGGGCCAGCGCGTGGGTGAACACCGTCCGGTACAGGCCGCGTCCGTGCAGGTCGGTGCGGGTGCCGGCGTTGGCGAGGTACAACTCGCGTTCCCGCCCCGCGTCGGCGAGTTCGGTGGCCAGCAGGTAGCAGAGGATCTCCCGGCCGTCGGCGGAGAGCAGGAGGAGGGAGGAATCGGGGCGGAAGTAGGGACTCCCGGTCACCGAATGACGCCACGTCGCGGGCGTCATCGGGACGCTGCCCGGGTTGCGGGCGAAGATCTCGTTGCGGGCCGCCAGCAGCAGCGCGTCGTGGCGTTCCTCGAACGGCACCAGCACGGTCCCGGGCGGCAGCACCGGCGCGCCGTCCGCCCCGGCGGACGGCGCGGACGGCGCGTGCTCTGCCAGGTCGATCCGCATGCCCCGGTAGCCTCGCACCCGCCGGTAGCCCGCGGCGTCGAGCGCCTCGGCGAGCCACCGCTGGTGGCCGTGCGTCCGGGCGTGGAGCTCCAGCGGTGTGCCGCCGAACCTCTCCCGGTGCCGGCGGGCCGCGGTGCGGCGGCATCCGTCGAGCAGGTGCGCGATGACGCCCGGGGTCCGGTGGGCGGGATGCACCACGACGTCGAGGGTCATCTCGTGGACGGGGTCCGCGTGTTCGCGCACCCGCGTGACGGCGTACGCCACCGGCTCCGGTCCGGCCCAGGCGGAGGCCGTACCGGCGGCCAGGTCGATGCCCGAAGCCGCCCAGCCGTCGAGGACGTCCTGTTCGTCGCGCAGGTCACCGGTGCGGTCCGTCCGTTCGCAGACCGCCAGCAGCCCCGCCACCCGGGGCGCGTCGCGGTGGGCGAGCGGCCGCCACCGCACCGGCTCATCCACCGCGGACCGCCGCAAGTCCGCGCTCGCCGGGCACCACGACCTGGCCGTCGGTGACCAGCATGAACCGCTCCAGACCGGGCACCAGCACGTTGACCACCGCGAGGTCCGGCGTCACGTGGTGGTCGCGCCGGTAGACGGGGAAGCCGTGGTCCTTCAGGCGGCCCAGGAGCCGGTCGAGGTGCCCGCCCGGGGTGTCGGGCGCCGTGGTCGCCTCGAAGGGCCGGACCTCGGCCGAGGCCAGGGCGGCGGTGAAGTCCGACAGGTAGCAGGCGTGCAGCGCCGGGTAGGGTCCGGTGTCGTCGCGCTGCTCGGGCAGCAGGTGCGCGTACTGCTCGCGCAGGCCCATGGTGCTGTGCAGCTGGACGAGTTCGCTCACCGCCCGGGAGATCGCGTACTCGCGGGACAGCGACGCCCCCCAGCCGCAGACCCGCGCGGGCTGCCCCGGGGGCGCGCTCTGGTAGGCCGCGTACGCCGGCACGTCCAGGTCGGTGGTCATGTCGATCAGGTGCACCGGCCGGCCGGTGCGGGCGGTGGCGAAGCCGAGGAGCGGGACGAGGCCCGGGGGCAGCGTCGCCGGGTCGACCACGGCCGGACGGCGTGCGGGTGTGCGCAGGAAGCAGCCGATCAGCAGCATGGACAGCGCGTCCCGCTCGATCAGTTCGTTGATCGCGTGCACCGCGGCCTCGACCGGATCGACCCCGGCGGCCCAGCCGTTGTTGACCGAGTAGCGGCCCACCGACCGGTAGTCGTAGGTGTCACCGGCCTGCCGGCGCAGGCCCTCCCCCGCCGGGCGCAGGTACTCGGGCATGGAGAGGAAGAGCGGGACGTCGACGTCCGGACCGCCGTCGGGCGAGCGGTAGGGCAGACACCCCAACAGGCCGTCGGGTGCCTGGGCGAGCAGCGCGGCGGCGATGTCCCGCCCGAGCGGACCACCCGCGACGTCATGGGCGGAGGCCAACCGGATCCGCGCGCCGTCGAGTCCGTCCACCCCGCTGAGCTGGTGCTCCAGCGCCTCGAACAGCGCTCCCGTCCGGGCCTCCGCCCGGCTGCCCTTGCCCAGCCCCAGTCCGGTGCGCAGCGGTACGCCGCCGCGCCGCAGGACGCAGCGCCACGTCCCGGGGCTGCCGTCGAGGACCGGCGCCAGATCGGCCTCCAGCCCCAGGTCGGCGATCGCGGCGGCGGCCCTCGCGAACGCCTGCTGCGGAGTGAGGCTGCGCTCCCCTGACTGGGGAGGAGCGGTGTGCGTGGTGGTGGTCACGACCGTCCCGTCTGCTGGGCGGGGGCGCGGTCCGCGACGGCCGGCGTACGACCGTCACGGACCGGCACCCTCGGGCCTGTTGGCTTCGAACCGTGTCAGCCCTCGTCCGTGGACTCGCCCGGCTCGCTCTGGCCGCCGCCCTTCAGGAGTTCGGCGATGACGCTCTTCTCGGCCGCCGAGAGGACGACCTCGTCCGGGTGGAACTTGTCGCGGTCCTGGAATCCGCCCATGGGAACTACCTCCTGGAACTCGTCGGCCGGCCACCGGTCGGCGGCCGGGCCCGGGTCGCGCGGCACGGAGTACGCACACGTCCCACCACTCATGGTGACGATCCGGCGACGACGTGTGAATGCTTGCCCGTCCGCGCGACTTGCGCGAGAGTCCGCTCATGGATGCACCGCTGTCCGCGCCCGCCCCCGGCCGTTCGGTCTGGGGGGACCCCCTCGCCGAAGCCCTCGAACTCACCGGCGTCCGCTGCGTCCTGTCGCGCGGCCTCACGGCGGCAGGCGCCTGGGCGCTGGCCTTTCCCGCGCCGGGCCGACTCAAGGTCCAGGCCGTGCTGCAGGGAACCGTCTGGTTGGTGGTGGAGGGTGTCGAGCGACCCGTACGCCTCGAAGCGGGTGCGATGGCCGTCCTCTCCGGCGACCGCCCGTACACCCTCGCGAGTGATCCGGCAGTACCGGCGGTTGACGCACTGCCCCTCCTCAGGGCCTCCGCCGAGCCCTTCCTCCACACCGGGGACGACGGCCGGGACGCCGTCACCATCGGCGGCCACATGGAACTCGACAGCACCGCGAAGGACCTGCTGCTCGGCGCGCTCCCGCCCGTGATGCACGTCAGCGCCGCGACGGCCGAAGCCCCCACCGCCTGCTGGCTCATGGACCAGACGCTGCGCGAGCTGGCCGCCGACCGCCCCGGCGCCTCCTTCGCCGCCGGCCACCTCGCGCCGCTGGTCCTCGTCCAGGTCCTGCGCGCCTTCCTCGCCGATGCGGACGCCGGTTCCTGCCCGACGGGCTGGCTGCGCGCCCTGGCGGACGAACGCATCGCGCCCGCCCTGCGGCTGATGCACGGCGACCCGGCCCGGCCCTGGACACTCGCCGAACTGGCCCGGGCGGCCGCGATGTCCCGCACCAGCTTCGCCAAGCGCTTCAAGGACGTGGCGGGTGTCCCCCCGCTGGCCTATCTCCGCCGCTGGCGGATGCACCGGGCCGAGCACGCCCTTCGACGCGCGGACACCCCCCTGTCGGTCATCGCCTCCGCCCTCGGGTACGGCTCCGAGAGCGCCTTCAGCAATGCCTTCAAACGCACCACCGGCCTGTCCCCGCGCCACTACCGGGAGACGGTCCGCTCCGCGTGAACCGACGAGCCGCCGGGTCGCCCCACGCGCGGGCCCGCGGGCATCCGGCCCACGGGCCCCGCTGCCGCGCCGCCGTCGCCCGCTCCGGCGGACTCAGGCGAGACCGGAGACCGCGGTCCGGACCTTGGACGTCAGCGCCTCCGGCAGGGGGACGTAGCCGATCGGGGCGATGGCCTGCTGGCCGGCGTCGCTGCTCGTGTAGGTGAGGAAGGACTTCAGGGCGGGCAGGGTCGAGGCCTTGTTCCCCTTGTCGCAGACCACCTCGTAGGTGACCAGGACCAGCGGGTACGCGTTCGCGTCCTTGATCGCGTAGTCCAGGTTCAGGGCGAGGTCGCCGTCGGTGCCGGTGACCTGAGCCTTGGCCAGGGTGGTGGCGGCGTTCGCGGCGTTCGCCTCGACCGGCTCGGCGGCGCCGGTACTGATGGCGGCGCTCTTCAGGTTGTTGGTCCCGGCGAAGGACAGTTCGACGTAGCCGATCGAGTTGTCGACCTGCTTGACCTGCGCCGAGACCCCGGCCGAACCGTTCGCGGACTGCCCGCCCCTGGCCACCCAGGCCTTTCCGGCCGGGTAGCCCCAGACGCCGTTCGACGCCGCGGCGAGGTACGCGGTCAGATTGGCGGTGGTGCCGGAGTCGTCCCCGCGGTGGAGCGCCTGGATCGGCGCGTCGGGCAGGCTGGCGCCCGGATTGAGCGCGACGACGGCCGGATCGTTCCACGTGGTGATCTGCGAGTCGAAGATCTTGGCCGCGGTGGGGCCGTCGAGCACGAGCCTGTCGACACCGGCGACATTGAAGACGATGGAGATCAGGCCGCCGACCATCGGCAGGTCGATGCCCCGGCCGCCGGCGCAGACCTGCTTGGACGCGTCGACCTCGGCGGGGCTGAGAGCCGCGTCGGTGCCGGCGAAAGCCACCTTTCCCGAGTTGAACTGCTGGACGCCCGCGCCCGAGCCGCCCCCGCCGTAGTTGACGGTGACACTCGGACACGCCGACTCGAACTCGGTCCTCCACAGGTCGATCGCGTTCCCCTGTGCGGTCGAACCGGCGCCCAGCAGCTGCCCGGATCCGCCGCAGGCGATCGCCGCGGAGGCCGACCCGGAGGTCGGCGCGGCCCCCGCCGCGGTGTCGGACTCCACGCCGCACCCCGAGGCGGCGACCACCACAACGAGCGCCGCCATCGACGGCGCAAGCGAACGGATCACGACGGACCGACCAGTGGACACGGGAACTCCCTACGAGTACGAGGCACGCCGACGAACGGGCGAACGGACGCGGTCATCGTCCGAGGCGACCCCCTGTGCCCGACCCGTGACGCACTGGGCGCACCCTGAAAGTCACCGTGAATTCACCTTCCATCAGCACTTCGGTCATCGCCCCCCGGATGTCGACGGGTAGGCCCGGGCAGCGACCGACCCGCGTGTGCCGGCCCACAAGACCCGGCGACCGCCCACGGCAGCCGCCTGCCCCTCCGTGCTCGCGCGAGGCGCCTCACGCAGCCACGAGCCACGGTTACGCGCGGCGCTCCCCGGGCAGCATCTCCGGAGGATTCCTCCTGTGGACAGTCCGAGTCAGCCGTATCGCATGCCACGAGGAAGGGCATTGCCTTGCTGATCTGCGGCATCAAGGTTTCACATGACGGCGGCATCGCGGTGATCGACGGAAACCGCCTGGTCTTCAGCACCGAGACAGAGAAGATCGACAACAGTCCCCGGTACAGCCCGCTCGGGGATCTTCGCCGGGTGTCGGAGATCCTCAGATCCGAGGGTGTGGAGATCGAGGACATCGATCGCTTCGTCGTCGACGGCTGGATGCGTTCGACCGGGGACCCGTGGACGGTGTCCACCTCCGACGAAGGGAAGCCGACCGTCCTGCCGGTCGCCCCCTACGCCGACGGCTTCCTGTCGAACACTCCCCTTCACCGCTACACCTTCACCGCACACGACTTCAGCAAGGGAACCCGCGGGTACGCCAGCTACCACCACGTGGCGAACCACCTGCTCGGTGCCTACTGCTCCAGCCCCTTCGCCGCGCAGGGCGCCGACGCCCTCGCCCTGGTGTGGGACGGCGGCACCGCGGCCAGGCTGTACGAGATCGCACCGGAGCGGGGACCGGTCAGACTCGTGGCTCGCCTGCTGCCCTTCCGCGGAAGGCTGTTCGCTCTCTTCTGCTCCCACTTCGGGCCCTTCCGCGCCCACACCTCGCAGGCCGACCCGGGATCCGACGCCCAGCAGTTCCGCTCGATCGCCGGAAAGGCCATGGCCTGGGCAGCACTGGGAAAGGTCGACCAGGGCGCCTTCCCCGTTCTCGACACGCTCCTTGACGGCATGTCCGAGGAGGCCAGGGAGAGCGGCCTCGCCCTGGGCCCGAAACTGACCGCCGAACGGGAGCGTCTCCTTCCGGGGCTGTCGGACGCCGACCTCGTCGCCACCTTCCAGGAGTTTCTCGGACGCGCCCTCGTGTCCGCCCTCACCACCGTGGTGAACAGCAGGTACAAGGGCCGGTACCCGCGTCTGGTGATGGCGGGCGGCTGCGCCCTCAACATCAAATGGAACTCGGCGATCCGGGCCGCCGGGCTCTTCGAGGAGATCTGGGTCCCGCCGTTTCCCAACGACTCCGGCGCCGCCATCGGCACCGCCTGCTGCGAGATGGTGCACAGCACCGAACACCGCTCCCTCGGCTGGGACGTCCACAGCGGACCACGCCTCCGCTCGGACCGGGCCCTGCCGGAGGGGTGGACGGAACGGGCCTGCGACGAACGCCGACTGGCCGAGCTGCTGCACAGCGACGGGTCACCCGTCGTCGTCCTCTCCGGCCGGGCCGAGCTCGGGCCGAGGGCGCTGGGAAACCGCAGCATCATCGCGCCCGCGACCGAGGCCGGGACGAAGGACCTGCTCAACGCGATGAAGGATCGGGAGTCCTACCGCCCGGTCGCGCCGGTCTGTCTCGCGCACCGGTCACGCGAGGTGTTCGATCCCGGCGGCGACGACCCGTTCATGCTCTTCGACCACCGTGTCCGCCCGGGGTGGGTGAGTCGCATTCCCGCGGTCATCCACCTCGACGGCACCGCGCGGCTGCAGACGGTCAGCCCCGCGTCCGACAGCGCCGTCGCGCGCATCCTCACCGCGTACGAGGCACTGACCGGAATCCCCGTCCTGTGCAACACCAGCGCCAACTACAACGGACGCGGCTTCTTCCCGGATGTCGCGTCGGCCGCCGAGTGGGGCCGCGCCCGCTACATCTGGTCGGACGGCCGCCTCTTCACTCGCCCCGATCAGGCCGAGGAACCGTAGTCGTCACGAGGCCGGCCCCCCTCGTTCGCGGTCGGGGCCGGAGCCCGGCGGCCTCCGCCGTCTCCCGGGAAGCCACGGTGCCCCGTTCGCGGCCTGCACGGCCGCGAAC
>NZ_JBHXKE010000076.1:10071-36735 GCF_042722765.1 Kitasatospora sp. NPDC058406 | reverse complement strand
GTCTGCTCCGCAGACATGACGCGCCGTCACTAACGTGACGGAGTGACGTTGCGTGACTCCGTCACGCGGATGCGGAGAGTAGTGATGTGCGGCGCGTGCCGGGTGTGGTGGGGGGTGGCCGGCCCCGGGCCGGGTGCCCGGTCCGGCTCTCGGCGCTCCGCACCTCGGGCCGGATCCGGGCTCCCCTGCCCTGGCAAAAGTGCAGGTCAGTGGCGGTTTAGGCGCACTCCGTGCGCCAGGCTGACCGGGAGGGGGGCCTCGGGCCTGTGTTCGGCGTGCGGGCCCGTTCGGGGCGAGGAGGCCGGCCCCTCCTCGTCGTTGCAGTTTGTCACCGAACAGGGGTGGGCGCAACCCCTCGCCCTCTCGTGCAGACTCCGACACACAGTGGTCTACACCTCTGTGAGTGGTCTAGACCGGTCTGCCATTGATTCTGCCCATGACAGGCCGTCAGATCCATTGTGGCGGCGTATCAGAAATCCACCGTCAGCCGATCCCGCCACAGGCGGGGTGCCCATCCCACAAAGCATCGAGTTCCCGCCCCGACCCTGTATCAGCAATCCGCCGTCAGCCGATCCCGCTAAAGCCGCCGTGCGTCTGCTGCATTGCATCCGGCAATCGGGTGCGGTCGGCTTCCATCGGCCGTTCACGATATCGCGCGAATTGCGGGTAGAACCGTATCGCCTCATATTCTGCCGTCCCATGCGAATTTCCCATGAGTTCCGGGCGTGGAAATGGCCTGCCTCGGGGTGTGCCCCGGGGCAGGCCGTCGGGGAGCGTCAGCGGCGGTTGGCGAGGCGGTCGGCCAGGGCGTCGGGGCGGCGCGGGGACCACTCGTCGGTCTGCGCCGGCAGGTCGTCCACCTGCCCGGCGAACAGGGGCGCCAGCGCGGCGTGCAGCGCCTCGGGGGAGGCGAGCAGCGGCACCGGGAGCGGCTCCCAGCTCCAGGGGGTGATCTCGCTGTCCTCGTTGACCAGTGCGGTCCAGAGCCACCCTTCCTTCTCTCCCCAGGCGACGGTGAGGCCCCAGGGCCAGTGCTCGGCGTCGACCAGCGGCGACAGCATGGCCGGCGCCGTTCGGGCGCCGTGCGCGTCGTACTGGGCGGGGACGAGCTGGTCGGCGGGCATCGAGGCGGCCTCCGACGCGGTGGCGGGGCGCGGTTCGGTGCGCCGGTACCAGAGCTGGATGGTCAGCTCGCCGGCGACGTGGTCGGTGTACCAGTCGTCGGGGGCCCGGTGACCGCCCGGGCCGTCGATGTTGGCCACGGCCTCGGCGTACGCCTGGTGCGGCAGAACGCCGAGGCCGGTGGTGGTGATGGTGTCGCTCACGGGACCTCCAGATGAGTGATGAGTAGTCGGATCCTGCCGGAGAACGGCCCGCCGCCGACCGCTGATTCAGCGGTTGGCGGCGGGCCGTTCCGATCCGCGCCGGGGGCCGCTACCCTCCGGCCGCGACCCGGCGCAGTAGGAGGAGGAGGCGGTCGGCGGTGCCGGGCGGGGTGGGGCGACGCGGTTCGCCGGTGCGCGGGTCGAGGTCGGCGCGCCACTGGGTGGCGGCCGGGCGCAGGCTGTTGACCCGGCCTTCGGGCAGCAGGGCGGTGGTGAGCTTGAGGCGGCGCAGGGCGTCGTGGAGGGGGTCGAGGTCGCCGGGGGTCCACAGGACGACGGTGCGCTCGGCGAGGAGGTTGGTGAGGTCGGCCAGGGCGGGGGCGGGGTCGATGGCGTGGGCGGGGGCGCCGGGGGTGCGGGGGCCGGTCAGGCGCAGGGTGCGGTCGTGGAGGGTGGCGCCGTCGCGGTCGAGGACGGTGATGCGGGCGGCGGCCGGCGGTCGGGGGGTTCCGGCGGCGGTGGGCTCGCCCGGGGTGTAGTCGACGGCGAGGACGACCAGGTGCTCGTCGTCCAGGAGGCCAACCGCCGAGGCGGCGGCCTGCCGGGAGTCGGCGGCGGCTTCCTGCTGGCGGGCGCGCAGGCGGTCGATGTGGGCGCAGGTGTCGCACAGCGCCCGCCCGTCGGCGCTCTGGGTGCAGGGGGTGTCGGGGTGTGCGCCGCAGTCCTGGCAGGTGCGGGGCTTGGTGCGGCGGGCGGCGGCCGCGGCGAGCTGCGCGGCGGAGGCCTGGGTGGGGATCGACTCGCGCACGTCGTACAGGTCGAACGTCGCCTTCTTCCCCAGGGCGTTGCGGGTGTCGATGGTGGCGCGGGCGGGGCCGGCGGGCTGGCGGGGGAGGTCAAGTTCGGCGAGGCGGGTGCGGGTGGCGAGGTGGGTGGGGACCTCGCCCCACCAGGTGTACACGGGCAGGGTCATCGGCTGCTCTCCTTCTGGTGGTGCGGCTGCGGCCACCACCTGGTGGTGGTGGCCGCTGGGAGGTGGTCGCCACGGCCTCGGACCGGTGGCCGGGGCCGGCCTCTCGGGTCGGGGCTTGGATCCTTGGATCCCTTGTGTCAGGCGCCGAGGCCGATGTGGGAGACGTACTGGTAGGCGCCGTAGTCGCTGTCGAGGTCGCTGATGATGTCGTCCCAGATCTCGGCGAGTTTGTCGGCGTCGCCGGTGGTGAGGGCGTCGACGGCGTCGTCCCAGACGTAGCGGACCTGCAGGGGGCGGATGCGCAGGTTGTCGCGGCGGCGGTTCTCGTCGACGACGTCCTGGTTGATGGGGTGGATCTCGACTTTGGTGCCGCGGCCGGCGTTGTTGAGGTGGGCCTTGAACACCGCGGGGCTGTTGAGGATGTTGGCGGCGCGCAGGTTCCAGTAGGCGGTGTCGATCGCCTCAAGGTTGGCGGGGCGGGGGCGCTGGGTGCCCTTGGTCCAGGCGCGCAGGGTGGCGGGGACGGCGGTGATGCCGGCGTCGGCGAGGGCTTGGGCGCCGCCCTTGTGGGTCATGAGGTAGCGCATGCGGGCGGTCAGGCCGCGGCGGGTGGTGGGCGGGGACTTGATTCCGCCCTCGATGATCATGCGCTCCAGGGCGTCTTCGAGGGCCCGGCCGAGGGCGTATTTGCCGTGGACGTTTCCGGGGTCGCGGTCGGCGCCGTAGCGTCCGAAATTCTTCCATCCGTCGGTCGACATTTCAGGCGCTCCGCTTCCGGGTGAGAGGCAGGGTGTACTGGTCCTTGAGTTTCATCTGGGTGGTGAGTCGGCCCTCGGTGAAAACGCTCCGCCAGTCGGTTTCGCCGGTGACGTGCAATTCGTCGGTGCCGCGCAGCCGGACAATCACGATACCGGCCTTGTGGGCACGGTGCGCCTTGTACCAGAGATTCGCGAATGCCTGGGAGCGGATGATGTGCATCCAGTCGGGTCGGCGGATGTCCCGGTTGAAAGTGGATTCTCCGATAGTGGAGGCGAATTTCGCGTACATCGCCTTGACGTACTTCTCGGTGATCTGGTCGCCGTCCGCGATGGCGTTCTCGCGGGCCTGGGTGAGGACCCTGCGGAATTTCTCCAGCAGGCCCTCGCTGGAGCCCGACGTCCAGGCTTCGGTGATGTGGGGGGCGTCGGCCAGGCCGAGCTTGTGGCAGCGGATCAGCAGGCGCACGGTGGCGCCGTCCAGGAGCACGGGCCCGGTCTCGTGGCGGTTGCCGATCGGGTCGGGCAGGTCAGGGTGTTCCCAGGTGGGGCGCTTGGGCAGCAGGTAGATGCCGCTGCGCTTCGGGTCGAATCCACCGTCCGGCTGGTGGACCAGGGCGCCGATCGGCAGGTGTGTCTTGAGGGCGCTGCAGTAGGCGGCGTTGGTGTCCAGGACGTCCACCGCCACCTCTGCGGGGTCGCCCCGGCGGACCGACTCCATCAGGGGCGTGTTCTCCCACTTGTGGCGTCCCTCCCACACGTCGTCGGCGCCGCTGCGGGTTTTCTTGGAGAGGAATTCGAGGCGGTCCGGATAAACCGTGTGCTCGTAATTCCCGCCGACCCGGGTGGCATCGAAGAGGGCCATTCCGTTCGGGATGGCGCGCTTCTCCAGGGCGGTGGTGGCGGCCTCGGTGTCGCCGTCGTGCTCTTCGAGGGCCTGCTCAACGGCCGAGGTGATCATGTCGAGGTAGTAACCGAGGTCCCGGCCGGTCCCGGCGTACTCCGAGCGGGACGCGGCGGCGGACGGGGCGGAGGCCGGCCGAGCGGCCCGGCCGGGCACAGCGGCAGCGGGCGCCTGCGCCGGGGGTGCGGCGGGGGCCTGTTCGGCCGGGACGGGGGCGGGCGTGCTGTTCTCGGCCGTGGCGGCCTGGACGAGCGCGGCCACCGAGGCGGCGGGAGCGGCCTGGACGGGTCCGGCGCCCGAGGCGTCGACGGTGGCGGGGGTGCACCAGCCGCCGAGGTGGACCGGGCGGCCCGCGATCCGGTGGCGCACTGGGCGGCCGCACTGCTCGCACGGCGCGGCGGGGTGCTCTGCGGGTTCGCCGTCCGGGCCCCGGTCGTAGTCGACGGGCCCGGCGGCGGGGGCCGGCTGCTCGGTGACGGCGGCAGCGGGCTGCCCGGTGGTGTCGGCCGGGGCGGCGGCGAAGGTGGCTGGCACCGGCACCTGCTGTGGTGCGGCGGTGCTGGGCGGCCAGGTCATCGACTCGGCGGCGCGGGTGGGGCCGGCGAGCAGGTCCAGCGGCGCCAGGCCCCAGTGCCGGGCGAGGGCGTCGACCTCGTCCAGGGTCCACGCCTGGGCGCCGCTTTGGCGCCGGCTGACCTTGTCCTGGGTGAGGCCGATGCCGGCCGCGAGCTGTGCCTGGTTCTCGCCGGTGCGCTGCCGCAGGGCGGCCACGGTGAGCCGGAGCGTTTCCAAGGTACTGAGTGCCATGCTGGCACTCTATCAATTCTGCATGGAGAATTTCCATAGATTCGGCGCGGATTCACTGCATCGAGTGGTGTAGGGCTGGTCGGTGACGGCGCGCCTCCCGCTACCTGTAGCCACACAGCCGGCAGACCCAGCACCATGTGGTGCTGGGCCTGCCGAGGGTCGAACGTCGCACGGGGCAAGTCAGGAGACAGAGCGGACGGTCCTGCGGCGGCGGGCGTCTGCGGGCGAGGTCCGACGGGGCTTGTGGGCCCGTTCATCGGCTTGCGCCGTACAGCGCGGCCGGAGCGGGTCAGATCTGCCGATCTGGGTCAGAGAAGGTCAGGCCACCGGCGGCGAGCGGGCGCCAGGCCAGGGCGGCTGTGGGCTCGCTCTCCCCGGGCGGCTGGCGGAAGTCGGCGCCCTGCTCCACCGTCAGCAGCCGGCGCCCGCCCGACCGGGCGGGTACGGGAGCGTCGGCGGCGGGCTCGGAGAAGGCGGGCAGAGAGAGCGGTCGACGGTCGGTCATGATCGCCAGTCTGGCAGCCCACACGGGCGAGCTGGGCCAAACCGCTATCACCAGTGGTAGCGGTTTGACCCTGCTGGGAGGGCCAAACCACTACCAGCAGTGATAGCGGCCTGGCCCTGGCCAGCAGGGCCAGAGCGGGTTGTTTCAGATCCTCAGAACAGAGCGATTAAGTCTCTGCGATCACCGGTGATGGTCCTGGACCCGCCACAGAACAACGGCCGGACCGGGCAGCAACCCGCCCCTTCAGGCACAAGCCGTCTGCTGTGGTCGCTACGGCCGGCGGGCTATCCGAGGCGACAACTTCTGGGGGCTTCTAACCCACATTCCGCATCGCCAGTTCGTCAGCCGGTGCCGGACGGAGCTGGCAGTCAGCCAACGTTGCGAAGCCGGACGACCTTCGGGCGGCGCCCGAGGGCATGGTCGCTGAGCCGGAAGTAGCGGACGTTGTTGAAGCGGTCGTACTCATCGAGCCAGCCGGCCTCGACGAGCTCCTTGCGGATGCGAGAGAAGACGGTGGGGGCCCACCCCATCTCCTCGGCCAGAGCCTGCCCGGTCTGCTGGGTACCGGTCCTGCCTGCGGGCAGGGTGGCATAGAAAGCCAGCAGCAGCCGCTGGTTGGGGTTCAGGTCCCTGGTGCGACCGACCACAGCGCGGACCTCGTCACGGATGTCGCTCACGGTTGCCATTCTCCTCGGCTCAAGCACTCTGTACAGCCCGGATCGCACGGGCCGCAGAGTTGATGTGGGTGAGGAAGTTCTCCGGCTGCACACGTTCGTCCTCAGCCGGGGTGACCAGGAGATAGCCCTCCGGCTCCTCGGTCAGGCCCTTGATGTGAGGCGGATTCCACCCCTTGAGCTCCTCCCGGTGAGCGTAGCCGCTACCCCGGAAGACCAGGTACGGGGTGATCTCGTAGAACGGGCTGCGCCCGACGCTGCCCGACTTGCGCAGCAGACGGTCCTTGACCAGCTTGCGGATCATCCGGGTCAGCGCGTCGGGAGAGAAGCCCAGCTCCTTGCCGATGTCCGTGACGGTCCGATTCACCAGTTCCGGCTTCAGCAGAGTCGCGCCGCAGTACCAGGTGACGACCCGGATCTCGGCGTCAGTGCGGCCGGAGGCCCGGGAGCACAGCGACACGAAGCGAACGAGGCTGAACGTCCCGTACGCACCGCCGTACCCAAAATCCGCCTGCGGAACGGGCTCGCCAGTGTCGGTGTAGATGAGCCGGGTCGGCCGGTGGGCCATCAGGCTGCTCCGTTCCTCGTGCGACCTTGATGCTGTGTGGAGGTAATCCGATCCTGGAGTCGGATCGCGTGCACTCACCCTACATGTACGAATCGGCAAGGCGAGCCGATTCCAGGGTCGGCTCGCCTTCGTGTCGCATACATGTACCCATTGGCAAGGTGAAGCGATCGCAGGATCGGGTCATCCGATCCCAGGATCGGGTCAGAAACCATTGTTTTCCCAGGTCAGAGCCACTTTTGGTCTCTGCACCCTCTATCGTTGATATTCCGTGGCATGTGCGGCTCACTGATCAGCAACGGCGGTGGGGGTCTCATGAACGCTCAGCAGCGCTTCCTTGGCCACCGGCACGGTGCCTCCGGCGGACTACCTCGCCTGCCGCTGCCGCCGCCCGGGTCAGGCTCCGTTGCCAACTTCCTCGCCGCATCGACGGGTGTGTACCGCGCCGATCACGAAATCGCGGCTGCCGCCGCGACCGGGCCTTGACGGCCCTTTCCGCGCTCATGGATCACCAGGCGGGCGCCCGTGCAGGGCTGGCCCGGTGGTGACGGGCCCGGCCGGTCCGCAGGTCCGCGTCGGCGGGCCTCAGCTCTGCTGTCGGTCGTCCTGGTGGCGTTCGCGATCTCGTCCAGGTGGGTGGTGACCTGGGCTTGTGCTCGGTGGTGGGCAGGCCGTCGCGCTCGGGCAGGCCGGGTCCGGTAGGTACCCGCGTCGGCACGGGCATCCGCCACCAGGTCGAAGGGCAACTGGACAGGTCGGGCCGCCCGCGGCCCGACCGGTGCGCTGTCGGCGCGTAGCGTCGATGGCGCAGTCCAGGCGGCAGCCGGATGGTCCAGCGCATCCGGGCGCTGGCCACGGGTGCGGGGGCGGAGCACGCCGCGCCCAGCCAGGCCCGGGCCGGCGGGCCGCGACGGTGACCAGGTTGCCGCCCGTGCCCGGCCGTCCGGCAGGGCAGGGCCGGTCACCGGCCGGGGTGGAGGAGAGCGAGGGGGAGGTCAGTCGTCAGGGGTGATGTTGATCGCGTCGCACCAGTAGCAGGTCCACTCCGACGGCAATCGGTAGCTGTGGACACTGAAGAAGCCCAACGGCTCCCCGTACACCGAGTTCGTCGCGTCGCACGACCAGCAGTCGTACTCGAAGTCCATCTGTCCCCTCCCAAGCTGGCCTCCAGGATGGCGGGCCTGAGGGTCGCCGGGGAGCTGATCGCCGGTTGTGGCTGGAAGGTGTGCATACGCTGAAGGCCGGCCCCTCGCGATTCGAGCGTGAGGGGCCGGCCATGTTCTGGGGTGGCGGTGCTGTCGGGTCAGGGTCCGGCGATGATCCACGTCACGAAGACCGAGGCCATGCCCTCGTGGTAGCGGTAGACGACGCTGATGCGGTCACCGGAGTCGGAGGCCGGGTCGGTGCGGAAGGTGTAGTCGTCGACTTCGGGGTCGGTGCCTCCGGGCACCGGGATACCGAGCCGCGGGTACAGGGCGAGGCGTTCGACGATCTTCTCTACGGCGTCCAGCTCGCCGGGGCGCAGCGCGGCCAGGGCCTGTTCGGCGGCGTCGGAGAGGAAGACGTGCAGCGGAGTCGGCTGTTCGGGCTGAGCGTCGGTCACCGGTCGCCGCCGGTGGCGCGCAGTCGGGCGAAGACGTCGGCGGCCGGGGTCCACTTCTGGCCGCCGATGGGCGCTGCGAGGGAGGCCATGGCGTTGGGGCTGGTGCGCAGGGCCAGGCGGTGGCGGTAGGTGGCGATCACCTCGGCGACCGCGGCGAGGTCGCCGATCAGGGAGGAGTCGAGGGCGGCGGCCAGGTCCTGCTCGAACTGCTCACGGTCACCGGGCAGGCCGTAGCGGGAGAGCGCGGTGCGAAGCTCGTGCAGGGTGGCCGGCCTCGGGGCGGCCGGGGTCTGGTGGTCGGGCTGAGTGGTCACCTGATCCTCCTCCTGGGTGGCGGCCGCCGGGACGGCGGCCGCATGGTCGACGGTAGCGGTCGACGGGTGCTGGTTGGGGCGGTCCCGGTCACGCGGCCCCGCGGCCGGACTGTTGGTGCGCGGCCGTCCCCAGCGCCATGACGTCACGGTCGGGCGAGACGCCCTGAACCGTCCGGCCCCCAGGCCGAGTCCCACAGAGGACGACCACCCAGTACGACGGCATCCACCCGATATGACCGAATCAGCGAAACTTACACAGAACCAGTTTCCCGGGCCATAGAGTCGCTGGTCAGAAACTCTGTTCCCCGCACCTGCGGGGGTGATCCCGCAGAGGACTTCGACCGGGTCGATCAGGTCCGCTGTTCCCCGCACCTGCGGGGGTGATCCCCTGACCTGCTCCAGCTCAGGTACTGTTCCCCGCACTTGCGGGGGTGATCCCGCCACCGGGCCCGTCCACACCGGCTCCGGCGACTGTTCCCCGCACCTGCGGGGGTGATCCTCGCTGTGGGCACAGCACAGGGAGGACAACGAGCGAACGCCGGGGCCGGGCAAAACGATGTCCGGCCCCGGGGTGACCGGCCGTCAGAGGGCGCTCAGGGCCTTTCTCGCGCCTCCTACAGGCCGAGGTCTGACGCCAGGTTGGAGCCGGGGGTCCGCCGGGCAGTGTCGGCGGGCCCAGCTTCGATGGCGCCGATGGGGGTGAAGTCGGGCTCGTACGTGTCGTCGGTGAAGCGCCGGCCGACTTCCTCGTCGCGGGTCATGTCGACGAACCGGCTGTAGTGGCCCTGGAAGGCGACGGTGATGGTGGCGGTGGGGCCGTTGCGGTGTTTGGCGACGATGAAGTCGGCCTCGCCGGCGCGGGGGGAGTCCTTGTCGTAGGCGTCCTCGCGGTGGAGCAGGATGACCATGTCGGCGTCCTGCTCGATCGAGCCGGACTCACGCAGGTCGGAGACCATCGGCCGCTTGTCGGTGCGCTGCTCGGGTCCGCGGTTGAGCTGGGACAGGGCGATGACCGGCACGCCGAGCTGCTTGGCGAGGAGCTTGAGGTTGCGGGACATGTCGCTGACTTCCTGCTGGCGGTTCTCCGCGCGCCGGCCCGCGCCCTGGAGGAGCTGGAGGTAGTCGACGATGACCAGGTCCAGGCCGCGGCGCTGCTTGACCTTGCGGCAGCGGGCGGCGATGGACAGCGTGGACTGCACGGGGTTGTCGTCGATCAGCATCGGGGCGTCGGTCATACGGCTGATCGCCCGGCTGGAGCGCACCCAGTCCTCGTCGGTCATGTCGCCCGAGCGCAGGTGGTGCAGTGCGACCTTGCCCTCGGCGGAGACGGCGCGCAGCTGGATTTCCTCGCGGCTCATCTCCATGGAGAACAGGGCGCAGGTGAGGTGGTGGCTGATGCTGGCGGAGCGGGCGATGTCCAGGGCGAGTGTGGATTTGCCGAGGGCCGGGCGGGCGGCGATGACGATGAACTGGCCGCCGTGGAGGCCCTGGGTGAGCTGGTCGAGGTCGGCGAAGCCGGTCGGCACGCCGGTGATCCGGTCGCGGGTGTGTTTGCGGTCCTCGACCTTGCCCATGGTGATGTCCATGCCGTCCATCAGCGGGCCGGCGTTGTCGTCGGTGCGCTGCTCGGCGAGGGCCATGACCTCGGCCTGGGCGGCGTTGACGATCTCGTCGACGTCGCCCTCGGCGGCGTAGCCCATGCCGGCGATCCGGGTACCGGCCTCGACCAGCCGGCGCAGCACCGCGCGCTCGTGGACGATCTGGGCGTAGTACTCGGCGTTGGCCGCGGTGGGGACGGAGTTGACCAGGGTGTGCAGGTAGCCCGGGCCGCCGACCCGCTGGAGCTCGCCGCGCTTGGTCAGCTCGCCGGCCACGGTGATCGGGTCGGCCGGCTCGCCGCGGGCGTAGAGGTCGAGGATGGCGCTGTGGACCAGCTCGTGCGCGGGCCGGTAGTAGTCGGCCGGCTTGAGCACCTCGACCACGTCGGCGATGGCGTCCTTGGACAGCAGCATGCCGCCGAGGACGGACTGCTCGGCGGCGAGGTCCTGCGGGGGCACGCGCTCGAAGCCGTCCCCGCTGTTCTCGCCGTCGCCGCCGGCCTGGCGTCGGCGGCGGGGTCGGCCGAACCCAGTACGGGGCGCGGGGACGGCGCTCTGCGGGCCGAAGTCGTTGTCGGGCTCCGGGCCGCTCCAGTCGTGCTCCGCCGTCCCGGCCTGAGCGTCGGGGTCGGCGGGGCCGTCGGGACCGGTGGTCTTCTGATCGGGTACGTTCATCGTGATCTCTCCTAGGGATCGGACGGCCGCCGGGGCCTGGCGAGGTTGAACCGGCGGCCGTCGTGCTGCTCGGAACGGGGAACGGCGGAGGTCAGCCCGCCAGGTACTCGGCCCGCCTGACGGACTGACGGCGGGCCTCCTCCGCCTGGCGCGCCGCCGCCTCGCGACCACGGTCAGCGGTCGTACGGGGCTTCTTGCCGCGCTGGATCAGCGCCGCCAGGACCGCGCGGGCCGACTCGTCGTCAATGCCGCGCTCGGCATCCAGCGCCCGACGCTGGCGATCCACGACCTCGTCCGCCGCGCACTGACGGCAGCCGGCCGCCTCCAGGTTCGGGTGCGACGGGCACGGGTCGACCAGCCGACGCCGGACGGACTGCGCAACCGGCTCGGCCGGAGCACCAACGTACTGAGCCTTCGTGGCCTCACCCAGACCCACCCACGAAGGCTTCTCGACCGCCATCCACCGCGCCACCGCGATCAGCCAGTCCACCGACTTGCCCGCCTTCACCAGAGCGGCGGCCGACACCCGGAACTCCTCCAACGCGCCCTGGCGGCGGTGCGCACCGACCCCGGCCTCGACACGGGCCTGCGACCAGGCCGCCACGATCCGGCCCACGGCGGCAGCCGGCTCCCCTTCCGGCCCGCCGACCTCGTCCGGGGCGACCGGAGCAGGCCCGGGCACCGAACCGGCCTCGGCAGCAGGCCGCGCCGCCGCCGAAGGCGCGGCCTGCTCGCTGTCGCTGTTCTCGGTGTCGATCTTCTTCTTCTTCTTCTGCGTCCCGGCGGAGGCTGCCTGGACGGCAGCGTCATCGGAGAGGTCCGGAGAAGAAGAGAGGACAGAGTTAAAGGACAGAGTTGGGGTGCTTGAAGCACCCGGGGTAGGTGCTTCAAGCACCCGGGTGCTTGAAGCACCCGGGTCAAACTCGGTCGAATCGGGCGAAATCTCAGGGGGGGTGCTTGAAGCACCCGGGGTGCTTGAAGCACCCCCCTCGGTGCTCGCGGGATCCGTCGAGGCGCCCTTGGTGTCCTTCTTCGGGCGCTTTGTCCCTTTGTCCGCGCGCGCTTTCTTCGCTGGCGCCTTCGCGAGGTCGGGCCGGTCCTCGGCCCGCAGCGGTCTCAAGCCCCGGTCGACGCGCTCCTGGTTGACCTTCTCCATCTGGTCGGGGCTGTAGAAGGAGAAGGGGATCATCAGGTCGTACACCTTCGGCCTGAACTCCTCAGGGATCCGCCAGGCCGCTTGCTGGTCGCCTTCCCGGATGATGCCGCGGTCCTCCAGCGCGTTCAGGCGCCGCGTGACCGTGGACTTGTCGCACAGGGCGGACCTGGCCATCGTGTTGCGCGACGGGTAGGCATCGGTCCCGTCGCCGTTCGAACGGCGAGCCAGCGCGATCAGGATCAGGCGCTCGTACGGGTCCGACACGGGCGAGTGCTCGACAGCCCACTGAACAGACAGGAAGCTCATCGGGCCACCGCCGGACCAGCGGAGACTGCCGGGAGCAGCCCGGCCTGGTCGGCGGGCGGGGAGGTGCGGGTCGGGGCGGTGTGGTCGCGGTCGGCTTTCTGGGGCGGGCCGGGCTGGTGGACGTTCACGCCGGTGGTGGGGCCTGCGGGACGGGTCGCAGTGACGCGGCGGCTCCGCAGGGTGACGGGGCTGTGCAACGGGAGTACTGCCTCTCCGCCGTTGCCATCCCTCCAGTACCAGACATTGTCCGCCAGTTCGGATGAGATGAGACGGGTGTCTCTCGCACCGAACTGGGGAAGCCTGGTACCGTCGAACCACAACGGCTCCCCACGTGGGGGTTTATATGCGAAGCGCAGCGGCCCAACTTTGGCGAGTGGGGGCCGCTTCGCTGTTTTCGGACTAGATGACGCCCACGGGCGGACGTCCGGTCGAGCCTATCCCCGCAGGGACCTGACCAGGGCCGGTCACACGCCCGCGTGCCCAATCTGGTCGAGGCCCAGGTACACGAAGGCCGGCTTCGGGTGCATCAGGAAGTCGTGATGGGAGATGTTCCATCCGTAGGCCCCAGCCATGGCAAAGGCGACGACATCACCGACTGCGATGTGATCAATCTCGACGCTCCGGGCGAAGACGTCCTTGGGGGTACACAGCTGTCCGACGAGGGTCACGGCCGCGCCGTGCACGAACGGCCCTGTTGAGCGGCCTCGGCTGATGATGACGTGGGGCTGATTGTGACCCTTTGTTACGGGGGTCCGCAGCTGCATGGTGCCGCCGCGGAGTACTGCGAACCACTCGCCGTGCGCGCGCTTCACATCCAGAACCTGGGTGACATACGCGCCGGCGTAGGCGGTGATGGCTCTGCCGGGTTCGATGCGCAGCGTCTCGGAGGGCCTGGCCAGTGCGGCTAGGCCCTTCCCATAGGCCGCCCAGTCGAAGACATCAGTCGGGTCGATGTAGTCAACGGCCATGCCGCCACCCAAATTTATCTCGGGATTGGACACCCCGGAGTCGGCGAGCCACGGTCGGGCCCACGCGAGGATCGCGGCGGACTGCTGCAACATGGCGGCGGCGTTCAGGCCTGAGGCGAGGTGCGCATGAATACCCCGCAGCCGCAGTTCAGGGGAGGCCGCCAGAATGGTTCGGCAGCTCTGGATGAGTTCGGGATCCATCCCGAATGGTCCGCTCATTGCGAGGGCGGCACCGGCCCGGGTGGTGGCCAGGTTGACTCGGAGCATGATGTCGATGCTCTGCCCCGCCTGCTGAGCGATGGCGGCGAGGCGGGTCAGCTCGTACGGGCTTTCAACGTGAATGCGCTCCACACCTAGGGCCAGTGCCAGTCGGAGCTCCGAGTCCGTCTTGCCAGGGCCTCCGAAGTTGAGTCGGGCCTTGGGCAGGACCTTGCGGACATGCTCAAGCTCCCCGCCGGACGCTACTTCGATGCCGTCTACGAAGGGGGCCACGGTGCGAAGGATTGGTGCATCAGGGTTCGCCTTTGCGGCGTAGAAGATCTCCGTGCTGGTCGGCAACGCGTTGCGTACTGCGGCGACATGATCGCGTAGTGCCGTCATGTCATAGACGAAGGCGGGCAGCTGGTCGGTGTCGCCCAAGCGTGAGGCTTCGGCGGCAACGGCGGGGGTGATCATGAGGAGCCTTTCAGGACAGCGGGATGTCGTACTCGACGGTCAGGTAGTGGGCCGGGGTCACCGTGGTGGTGACCTCGACGACCCGCCCATCCGCGGTTCGGCCCACGTGGAGGATGTCGGTCACCGTCCTCTCCGGGCTGATTTCCAGGAGTGCGGCCTCGGCGTCGCTGGGCAGGCGGCTCGGGATGATCCGTTCCCAGGCCGCCGTCTGGCGATGACCGAGTTCTGCCAGCGCTGACTTGATACCCCCCGTGATGTTGGGAGCCGGATCTTCGAGGACGGTGTCGCCAGCGATCGTGAGAGGAACCCAACTTGCATTGATCCGGACAGGAATGCCGCTGGCCAGAAGGCGGCGTCGTCGCACCAGGCAGGCCTCGCCAGCGGTCAGACCGAGGGCGTCCGCGATGTGGGCGGGCGGCTCGGCACGCTCCACGGCGATCTCGTGGCGCGGTTCCAAGCCGAGCGCCTTCACCTCGGAGTCGAACGCGCCACGCGCGCCGTCGCGCTCTCGGGTGGCCTGCGAGTAACGGGCGGCCGAGTGCAACATCGGCGGCAGCCAGGTGACGATCGTTCCCCTGCCCTGCTGCGGGCGCACCAATCCCTGGGCCGCCAGGAGGCCGAGTGCGCGGTTTACGAGACTGCGAGATGCGCCGTAGCGCGTCGCCAGCTGGGACTCAGGCGGCAGCAGGGAGGCCGGCGGATAGACGCCGGAAGTGATCTCTGTGCGGAGCGCGGCCGCGATGTCGCGATAGCCGGTCCTCTGGCCTGGTTCCACGGGAGTCTCCTTATGTCGGCTGGGCGTACAGCTGCATCGTAGCAAAACGCCAAACGTTTGGCTTCTGTTGACAGTCGAGGGGGGTTGGTGCATGCTGTGGATGCGTCAGAGGCCAAACGTTTGGCATCTGGGGTTGCAAAACATCCTCATAGCTCTGCCTGCGTTCTGTGCCGAAGGTGACCATCAGCCCCGGAGGCCCGCAGGAGCACCACCAGCAGCTGTGCTGCCCAGGTCTCGCGGACGATCCGTCGCTCGTGAGGTGTGGAGAACACAGCCCCTGCCCCGTCCGTCCCTTCGTGTTCGGGAGACCGTGATGCGCAGCAACACCCGGCCGGCTCTCCGGCTCAGCACCCTCCGCCCCCACCACATCGAGATGACCCCCGGCCGCCCGGCCGCCCTGGTCTGCCCCGACTGCTCGCGGTGGCGCCGGATCAACCGCGGCCGCATCCAGCCGCACACCCTCGACGACGAGTCCACGTACTGCCAGGCCAGTGCGCAGCGCGTCGAGCGGGACGTGACACCCGAGAAGTGGGCGCTGGCCCTCGCCGAGGGCGTCGCGGACACCGCCTCCCGCCGGCCGACCAAGGTCCTGCGCAAGGTCAAGGCGCCGCAGCCCCCGGCGATCACCAAGCTCGCCCCGGCCGAGCCGACCGCCGACACCGCCCACGCCGCGTACGTCGGGCACCGCAGCCGATGCGCGGCCTGCGCCGACCCGAAGAGGCGCTGCACCGACGGTCGGCGTCTGGGCGCCACCTACATCGAGCTCCTGCGCCAGGAGCCGGAGCGCCTCGCCGCCCAGGCCCGCGACGAGCGGGAGCAGCGGGACGAGGACAGCATCCAGGCCCATGAGCAGCTCCAGCGACGTCAGGCTCTGTGGGCCGAGCGGTACCCGGCGGCCGAGCAGGCCGCGCTGGAGCGTCGGACCGAGGCGGCCGCCGGACACGGCGACACCCGCCGCCGTGTCTACGGTCCCGGGATCGTGATCGAGCCCTACGACACCGAGACGCAGCCCCTGCGGGCGGAGGCGGTGCTCGCGGCGAGCCCGATCCGCAAGGAACGCGCCGCCGCCTGACCCACCGACACCAGCACGAACCGCCACAGCGGCCCCCGACCCGCGCACATGGGTCGGGGGCCGTTGTGGCTGCTCGTTCGCAGCACAGAGCAGCAGGAAGGCCCCGGGGATTGCAGCCCCGGGGCCTTCGTTCGGCCGTCCCTGCCCACCTGCCCAGACGAGAGGACACGACCTGTGGACACCATCATGGCACCCGGCGACGCCCCGGCGAGCCTGCGAACCACCGACGATCTCGACGACCTGTACGGCCGCTACTCGGTCCGGCTGCTCGCGGCCGCCGCCGAGCAGCTCGCCGCGCTCGGCCCGGCCGCCGCCGACCTCGACGAGGACCTGGCCGACGCGGTGTGGGACGACGTCGCCGCCGGCCTCTACCCCGACGGCGCCCGCGGCCTGGACGGCCTGCTCGTCCTGCTGCGCGACAAGGTCCGCCAGGTCCGGGCCCGGTCGCTGGCCGCCAGCGAGGCGCTGCGCGAGGTCGTCATCGACCTCGACGACCTGGACGACCTCGCCGACACCGAGCCGCACGCCACGATCCGCACCGTCCGACCGCTCCCGGCCACCGTCTCCGCCGCCGTCGCCACTCTCCGCACGCTCCCGATGGCCGGCTGACCGCCATGTCGTACCTCAACCCCGGGATCGCCGCGCTCCAGGCCCAGACCGAGGCCAACATGGCCGCCGCCCGCGCCGCCGCCGAGGCGGCCGAGCGGGCCCGCCGGCAGGCCGAACAGATCCGCCAGCAGCAGGCCGCCAGCCGGGCCGCCGCCCAGGGAGACACCAAGTGACGATCAGCGACCCCGCCACCGTCCGGTCCTTCAGCGGCAGCGGCAACCCGGGTACCCCCGCTCCGCAGGACGACCCGCCGGTCACCTCGAAGAAGGGCGGCCGGTGAGCAGCCCCGAGGACCAGGCCTGGACTCAGCGGCAGATGGACGAGCTGCTGCGCCGGGCCCGCGAGATGCACCAGCGCGCCCAGGCCGAGAAGGCCGGCGGACAGAAGTAGCCCAGCCCCCTCACCCCTCGCGCCGCCGGCCTGGTCCGGCGGTGCCCCCCAGAGAGAGGACCACACCCGATGACGTCCGAGGAGTACGAGCGTCGGCAGGCCGAGCTCGCCGAGATGTTCGCCGCGTACGAGGAGGCCGACCAGGCCGAGTACGTCGCCTACATGGACGAGCTCGACGCCCGCGACGTCGCGGCCTGGGCCGACCCGGTCCTGGAGCAGCCGGCCACCGGCGGCGCGCTCCTGGAGCAGCGGCACGTCCTGGACGAGGCCGCCCACCCCGACCTGACCGCAGCGTTCCGGCGCCTCGCCGCCCGGGTCTGACCGCCGGCGGTTGCTGTCGTTCGCCGCCGCGCCCCGCCCGAACCGATCGGGCGGGGCGCGGCGGGGTTCGACGGTGCCCGACGACCAGGAGCACCAGCAGGCCGGGGTCGTCCCGGCCGCGACGAGGAGGCAGCACATGGCGCAGCAGGAGATCCGCAACTCGGCTGAGGTCGCGACCGTGGCCGGGGCCGTGGTTCAGATCGGCACGGCGACGGGCCCGATCAACGTGGGCAACGGACCGCAGCACAACAGCACCAGCACCAGCACCAGCGGCAACCGTGTGCACTTCCACGGCGCCGGCGGCACCTACAGCGAGAGCACCGTCACCAGCATCCCGCTCGATCTGGTCTGACACGCCGCCACCGCACCCCTCTGCACTGCCGGACGTTGCCGCCCCGCCCCGGACCACCGGGCGCGGGGCGGGGGCGTCTGACGGTGTCCGACGCACGTCAGCGCCCCGCCCCTCCAACTACGGGAGAACCCATGTCTCAGACCGCCGCCCCCGACCAGTCCCCCGCCGCCTCCGTCCCGCAGCAGGGCACCCACCACTACGTCCTCACCCTCCAGAAGCCGATGCCCAACGGCGTCGGCTACATGGTTTTCACGTCCTCTGGCCACTGCTCGCCGACCGGGATGAGCCGCCACGACGTCTACGCCTGGCTGATCGGCGAGATGGTCCGCCAGACCCCGCACCTGGCCGGCGCTTCGACCTTGTTCTTCGACGTCCAGCCCAACCGGATCTGACCCGCGCCGGTTGCTGTCGTTCGCCGCCGCCCCCGCCCAGCTCCACCGGGTGTGGGGCGGCGGTGTTCGACGGTGCCCGACGCACCCCGCCACAACCACGAGGAGGACCACGTGTTCCGTCTGATCCGCACCACCACCTGGACCGCCACCCGGCGTCGTCTGCTCGACGTCGAGGGCGAGCTGGAGGCCGCCGCCGCCTTCCTCGCCGCGCAGGCCGCCGGCTGGGAGCCGCCGCAGCCGCCCGTCGACGGCGACTTGGCCGCCGTCCTGCGCCACGTCGACACCGGCGTGCGCGACGAGGCCGAGATCCACGCGGCCGACTTCGCCGAGCAGCACCTCGACCCCGAGAACACGCTCGGGCTGGCGATGGCCGAGCGGTGGACCGGTCTGCCGGACGGCAGCGCCGTCCACTACCTCGGCGCCGGCCGGTGGCTGCACTACCACCCCGGCCACCGCGCGGCCGGCACCCTGCGCGCCACCCGCTACCCGGGCTACGCGCTGATCGTCCTGCTGCACAGCGGCTACCCGCAGGCCGAGCCGGTGACGAGCCTGGCCGCTCTGCTGGGGCTGCTCGGCGGCGACCGCATTGACTACCGCGCCCCGCGCGTCGGCCGGCCGGCCTGACGCCGGACGCTTCCCCGAGAGGACGGATCCGCATGAGTACGACGTACGAGAGCCCGCCGCCGCCGGCCCCGCCGGCCGCGGTGAACGGCAGCAGCCGGCCGCTGAACACGCTGGGCCTGCCGGTCCAGGACCGCACCGCCGGCGCCCCGGCCGGGACCCAGGCGCCGGTCGCGGCGGCCGGGAAGAAGAGGGGCCTGGACTTCGGCGGCGGCGACTGGACGCTCGCCGGCGCCGGCGGCCTGCTCGCCGCCGGGGTGTCCACGATCGGCCTGATGGCCTCCTACAAGGCGCTGGAGCGCAAGGCGGCGCTGCCGGTGGCCAAGGGCGGTTGGGCGTGGGAGGACCCGTGGATGCTCCCGGTCGGCCTCGACCTGAGCATCCTGGCTTTCTCGATCATCAACCTGGTGCTCATCAAGGCCGACAGCGAGCTGGCCTGGGTGAAGTGGGTGCCGCGTCTGGGCGCTGCCGCCACCGTCTACCTGAACTGGCAGGCCGCGTCGACGCTGCCCAGCCAGCTCGGCCACGCCGCGCTCGTGTTCCTGTGGGTCGTCTTCTCCGAGGTGGCCGCGCACATCTACGCCGCGCACATCGGCGCGGTGCACGGGCGCGAGCGGATGGACGGGATCAGGTTCTCCCGCTGGATCCTCGCCCCGTTCGCGACGGCGGCGATCTCCCGGCAGATGAAGCTGTGGGAGATCACCTCCTACGCCGAGGCGCTGGAGCTGCTCCAGGCCCGCCAGGTTTACCGGGAGCGTCTGCGGCAGAAGTACGGCAAGCGCGGCTGGAAGAAGAAGGCCCGGGCCAACGAGCTGCTGCCGCTGACGCTGGCGCCCTACGGGCTCACGGTCGAACAGGCGCTGGAGAAGCCGGCCGCCGAGGAGGCCGCCGAGCGCCTTCGCGCAGCCGAAGCTGAGCTTCGGAAGGCCGAAGCGCAAACGGCGGAGGAGCTTCGCCGAGCCGAAGCCGAGCTTCGCCGGGTCGAAGCCGCGGCCCGGATCAACGCCGCCAGGTCCAAGGCCGAGGTGGACGAGACGGCCGCGAAGGCGGCGCTGGAGATCGCCCGGGCGGAGGCCGAATCGGCCGCTTCGGAGGTCCTTCGCAAGGCCGAAGCGGCGCTCCGGCTGCGCGAAGCGGAGGCCGAAGCCGAGGCCAAGCGGATCGCCGCGCAGGCCGACGCGGACGCCCTGAAGGTGGCCGCCGAGGCGGACGCCGCTCTCGCCCGCACCCGCCGCGAGGCCGAACAAGCCCAGCTCACGTGGGATCGGGAGCAGCGCATCGCCCGCTGGGACGAGCAGGAGCAGGAACAGGTCCGGGCGGCCGAAGCGCAGGCGAAGGCCGCCGCCGCGGCGGCCCGCGTGGGGGCCGACAAGGCCCGGGCGGAGAAGGAGCACAAGGAGGCCGAGGCGGCCGCCGCGGCGGCCGAGCGGGCCAAGGCCGAAGCCAGGCTCCGGACCGGCGAAGCGGACCTTCGGTCCGCCGAAGCGATCCGGAAGGCTGCCGAAGCGCAGGCCGCCGGCGCCACCGCGAAGGCCGAGGCCGAGCGCCTGGCGGAGGAGCAGCGCCTGGCCGCCGCCCTCACGGCGCAGAAGGCCGCGGCCGCCGAGCTTCGGGCCGCCGAAGACCGCGAGGCCGCCGCCGAAGCCGAGGCGAAGGCCCGGCTGACCCCGGCGGAGCGCGAGGCGCGCAAGGTCGCCGACTGGATCGGGGCCGAGGGCGAGGGCGTGGTGACGCTCGCCTACATCGAGCGCGAGCTCGGGGTGGCGCAGACCACGGCGAGCGAGCGGCGCAAGCGCGCCCGGCAGATCCTCGCCGAGCGCCTGGCCGAGGCCGGCGCCCAGGAGTGAGCGGACACGGAACCGGACGGGGGCGACCAAACCGCCCCCGTCCGGGCCTCCATCCAACCACCTGACCCGCCCCCCGCAGGGCGAACGGCACGTCACAGCACCATCCGTCCGGCTGCCCGTAGCCGTCCCCGACCACCCCGCACCGGGTGGGTACGGGGGCGGTCACGGCCGTCCGGCCGACACGTACCGACCCGGCCACCCCGGCCGGTCCGAGACCGTCCCTGGAGGACCGCATGAACCCCCACGACACCGAGGACGTCACCGCGCCGCTGCGCGGCATCGCGCAGAGCCCGGAGGCGTTCGCCGCCTACCTCGCCAGCATCCAGCTGGTCCTGCTCGGCATCGCCACCAACCTGGAGACCCTGCGCGACGAGACCCGCGTCCACCTGCGCGCCACCCACGTGGAGGGCGACCGTTTCTACCACGCCCGGCTGCGCGCCCTGCCGGTGGAGCGGGCCCTCAAGGACGTCCTCAGCCACGTCCAGGCCCTCACCCAGGGCCTGGAGAAGACCACGTTCAAGCGCCGCGCCCACGCCGACGACGTGAATTCCCTCCCCGGAAAGCGAAAGGAAAAGGCCCAGGCCAAGGCGCAGAAGAAGAACCGCCCGACCGCCGCGCCCGCCCCGGAAATCGGAAAGGGGGTTCCCGGCGGTCCGGATTCGGGATATGCTGCTCCCGCGTCGATTTACGACCTGGGTGACAGGCGGTCGGCGTGACGCGGCCCCTCACCAGTGCCGAACGCCGAGCGGAATCCCGGCGCGACTGGTATATCGACGAGGAAGCGAAAGCCCGCGAATCCCGCGGCGAGCAGGGCGCGATGGAATTCTGGCTCCGCGTCACCCGCTCGCAGATCAGCAAGGAAGTGAAGTTCGGCCGCACGGACACGTGGGCCGGCTTCGCGCTGGTGCTCCGCCTCTTCCGGGAGGCGATGCGCAAGCGGGCGGCGGGCGACGAGCGGCTGTGGGGCGACCTCCTGCGGTACGCGCAGGACGTCGTGGACCGCACCCCGGGCGCGTGACGATCCGTGACCGACGAGGCCCCGCCGGGCGCCGGCGGGGCCTCGCGCGCGTATCGCGTGCACACGTGCCCGTGCACACGCGTGCACACAAGAGGCCACTGTCTGTCAACCCCCTGCAACGAATGGAGACGACGTGTCCGACGACGATGACGACGGCGCCGGCGGGAGGGTGCTGACGTTCCCCGGCGCGGGTGATCCCTCGTACGTGCCGCCGCCGATCGCGTCCTACCGCGACGCCGTGGCCGAGGAGGAGGCGCATTCACCGGCCCCGCCGGAAAGGCAGGAGGAAAGGACAACGGAACTCCCGGCCGTTCCGGTCATTCCGGCGCCGATGGACCCGGCGGCCGTATTGGCGGCCCACAGGAATGCGGCCACCGCCGTCCATTCCGATTCCGGTGAAATCGGGAATGCCGAATACGAAGGCGGCGAATTCGGGGGCGGCGATTACGTCGTCCAGCGTTCGCTCGCCGACCGGCTCGGTGACTGGCTGGACCACCGCATCGCGATGGGGCAGCGGCGAATGGATACGGAATCCCCGCTCCGTGAGGCCGAGATCGCGCAGCAGATCGCGCGGCTCGAAGCGCAAACGGACCGAGAGGTCGGTCTGCTCGGGCAGCAGGGCAAGTTGCGCGAGGCCCGGGTGAAGGCCCAGACGGAGCGGGCGGCAGCGCACGGCAAGTCCGAGGCCGCCGCCGCGAAGGCCGCGGGCAAGTCGTCCGGCCCCGGTGCCGACGGCGGGCGCAGCCGGCCCTCGCCCTCCGGACCCGGCCCGGTCGGCCGCTCCGGCGGCACCGGCGGGACGAACCAGTCCCCCGGGCTCAAGGGCAAGGACACCGGCTCCACCCCCAGCTCCAAGGGCCGGGACACGGGCTCCACCCCCGGGCTCAAGGGCCGGGACACGGGCTCCACCCCCGGGCTCAAGGGCCGGGACACGGGCTCCACCCCCGGGCTCAAGGGCCGGGACACGGGCTCCACCCCCGGCCTCAAGGGCCGGGACACGGGCTCCACTCCCGGCCTCAAGGGCCGGGACACCGGGGCCGGGAAGGGCTCTGGGGCCCCTGCTGGCGGCCGGGAGAAGCCGGGCCCGGGCAAGGAGACCGGCGCCGGTCCGAAGGGCCGTCAGAACGGCCTGGGCGGCCCGGACTCTTCGGGCGCCGGGAAGCCGAAAGCGGGCGGCTCCGGCCCGGCCGCGGAGCGGTCCGGGGGCCGCGGTGAGCGGGCCGCCGCCCGCCAGGCCGCGCAGCAGCAGCGGCGCGCCACCACCCAGGCCGCCGGCCTCACCGACCGTTCCAAGGACCGTGACCAGGCCCGCGAGCGACGGCAGGCCCAATGGCAGGACCGCCGCGCGAAGAAGGCCGAGCGCGCAGCCGAGCGCAAGGCGAAGAAGGAGGCCGCGGCGGCCGATCCGGAGCGCACCACCCTCGGTGCGGCGGTCGCGCAGCAGGCCCGGCACCGCTGGGACAAGCGCCGCAAGGCCGCGAAGGACGCCGAGAAGGCCGAGCGGAGGAAGGAGCGCGAGAAGGCCGTCGGCGCCGATGACCCGAAGGCCGACCTGGCCAAGGACACGGCGAAGGCCGCGAAGGACACGGAGAAGGCGAAGGTCGCCGAGGAGAAGGAGGCGGAGAAGATCCGGGCGGCCGAGGAGGCCCGGCTGGAGAAGGAGGCCCGGGAGGCGGAGAAGGCGAAGGTCGCCGAGGAGAAGGAGACGGAGAAGGCCCGGGCGGCCGAGGAGGCCCGGCTGGAGAAGGAGGCCCGGGAGGCGGAGAAGGCGAAGGCGGCCGAAGAGGTCCGGCTGGAGAAGGAGGCCCGGGTGGCGGAGAAGGCGAAGGCGGCCGAAGAGGCCCGGCTCGCGAAGGAAGCCCGGGATGCGGAGAAGGCGAAGGCCGCCGAAGAGGCGCGACTCGCGAAGGAAGCCGAGAAGGCCCGGGCCGCGGAGGCGGCGCGGCTCGCGAAGGAAGCCAAGGAAGCGGAGAAGGCCCGGGCGGCCGAAGAGGCCCGGCTTGCGAAGGAGGGGCCGGCCGGGCCGGTGTTCGTGTCCTCGTTCCGTACCGACCGTCCCGGGCCGGGGACGGCGCCGCCCGGCGGCGCGGCGGACGCGGACATCGCGGACGCGGTGATCGTCGAGCCGCAGGCCCTGCCCCGCGCCCCCGAGCCCCACACCCGGCGGCCCGGCACCACCAGACCCGATCCCCAGGAGGACGCCGTGACCACCGCGCAGCCCGCGCACGTGCCGGAGCAGCGCACGATGCCCGCGCAGCACCGCACCGACATCACGTTCGACGAGTACCTGGTGGACATCGCGAACATCGCGCTCGCCGCCGGTATCGACAAGGACCAGGCGCAGGAGCTGGCGACGGCCTTGGGCCTGGTCGCGGACGCGCTGCGGGAGATGGCGGCCGATCTGGTCGCCGACCACAACATCGCCACGCGGGTCACCGACCAGATCGTGGATCTGGCGGACGCCGCGGCCGAGATGAAGATCCAGGCGCAGCGGTGCGCGGAGGAGTGCGAGCTGGCGGGGGAGGCCGCGACGGTGGCGGCCGTCGCGGTGGCCCGCGTCTACCGGGCGGACATCGACGCGATGGACGAGGCGGGTCTCACCGAGGCCTCCGCCGCCGCTCACCACGACTAGCAGAAGGCAGGGAGGAACGCTGATGAGTGAACTCGACGGGCGGCCGGAGCGGGCGGTGGCGCCGACGGATGGTGACAACCGTTTCAAGGCGGTCCAGCACAAGCTCAAGACGTTGGGCACGGCGATGGACGGCGCCGCGACGGAGCTGGAGGCGTTGCAGCGCCGGATGCGCGCGAACGGGGACCGGACCCTTCAGCTGGCCGAGCAGATCGCGTACGCCGAGCTCGACGAGAAGTTCGTCGAGATGACGAACATGGTGTCGCTCGCCCTGGGCGGCGCCATCGTCGAGATCCGCGCGTTGCAGGAGACCGCCCAGGGGGTCGCGGCGCTGGCCCACGAGACGCGCGCCGCGCACTCGGCGTTGTACGGGGGGTTGGACGAGGTCCGCTCCGGGCGGCGCGAGCGCACCCCCAAGCCCGCTTTTTTCGCCCACTGAACGCCCCCGGCCCCGGCCCGCCCCCGGCCCGCCCCCGGTCCGCCCTCGGGCGGTCCCTCGGGGCCGGCTTCGTCCGAGCCCCTGTTTCTCACCCCGGCCCCCGTTTCGAAGGGCGGTCCCGCCGACCCGGCGGGGCCGCCCTTCGCCTTCCCCCCAGGAGAAAAGCCCGTGTCCCTTCCCCGCAGCGTCGCTCTGGAGCGCATCGCGTACACGCTGGCCGCGCCGGTCCTCGCCGCGGCCCCCAACCTCGACCCCCAGGGGCCGGTCAGCACCGTCATCGTGCTCGCCGGCGTGGCCGGCGGCGCCGCCTCCCTGCACGCCCTCGGCAAGGGGGACGGTGCGGGGCGCCGGCTGGTGCGCCTGTCCCCGCTCACCCTGGCCGCCGCCCTCGACCTCGCCGCCAAGTCCACCCCGGGCTGGGGCTGGGACGCGCTGATGGCCGCCGGATGGCTGGCGGCCGGCTGGACGGTGCTGCCGCTGTCGCGCGGCGCCCGGCGCCGGGTGCGCCGCGCCATCACCGCCCCCGCCCCCGTCCCGCGGCTCGCTGCCGCCCCCCGCCCCGCCCTGGCGCCCGCCGCCCACGCGGACGCCTTCACCCGCGGCGTGCGGGCCCTGTGGGAACGCGCCGGCAGCCCGGGACGCACCCACGTCGTCAAGGCCGACCGCCACCCGGGCATGCCGCACGACCTGACGATGCTGCTGCGCGCGTCCGAGCCCGGCCGGGCGATCTCCGGCCTGCGCGAGGCCGACATCGCCGCCGCGTTCGGCATCACCGACGCCCCGGGGGTCATCACCCTGCTCCCCGTCACCCAGCAGGCGGGACGTCAGGGCGGGCCGGGGTGGCTGGAGGTGCGCCTGACCCCCGACGAGGCCCAGCGCCGGCGCACCGCGCCGAGTGACCACGAGCGGTGGGCCGACACGATCGCGACCAGGGGCATCCCCGGGTCGGTGTTCGTCCGCAAGGTCCGCAACAACGAGCGGGGCGTGACCTACTGGACGGCGCACCTGCCCGACGGGGTGCCCGAGCCGCGGATCGACCAGGTCGCCCTGTGCAGGGCGATGGAGGTCTCCTCCGAGGACGGCCGGGTGTTCGTCACCACGGCCGGCTCGGACATCCTGGTGTCGGTGTGGGACTCCTCACCGCTCGCCACGGTGTACCCGGCCACCCGGGACCTGCTCACCCCCGACGCCGATGGGCGCTGGGTCGTGGGCTACCTGCCCAGCGGCCAGCCGGCCCGCAACCGCGTCCACACCGACCGGGGCGCGGCCCACGGCCTCCTGGTCGCCCCGTCAGGCGGCGGCAAGACCCAGCTGATGGCGCTGTTCGTCTGCGCCGACGCGAACTACGGCGCCGTCGTGTGGCTCGCCTCGCAGGCCCCGGACGAGAAGACCACCACCCTGGGCCGGTTCGTCGACCGCCAGGGCACCGGCGAGCTGTACATGGTCCGGGCCATGCGGGCGGCGCTCGCGCTCATGGAGATCCGCTCCGCGATGCCGTGGGCCGACGGCCGGCTGCACGACTGGGACCCCCGGCTGCCCGGCTGCCCGTACGCGCCGCTGTCCGTGTACTGGGACGAGTTCCTGACCGCCGCCCGGGAGGGCACCTACGGCCCGGCGATCATGGACGGTGCGGAGGAGATCTCCGTCAAGGGCCGCAAGTACGCCATCGGCGAGAAGATCGCCGGTCAGTCCTTCTTCGTCCAGGACGGCTTCACGCAGCTGCTGCGCGAGAACCTGTGCGAGAACTGCATCCCGGTCGTGCTGAAGGTGGCGCCGAAGAAGATCACCACGGTGTTCCGCGAGCTCGGCATCGCGAGTGAGGACATCCCCGACCCGCTGCCCCGCTCCTTCTCCAGGGCGGAGGAGGGGCGCATCGACCGAATCATGCGCGGCGAGCCGGAGCCCCCCAACGACTCCAACACCGGCGGCGTCGGCTGGATCGTCGAGAGCCGCAAGCCCGAGGTCCTGCGCACCCTCTACATGGATTTCTCCCAGCCCGTCGACCACCTCTTCCCCGAGACGATCACCCGGCTCACCGACCACGAGATCGCCGAACTCGACGCCCGCGGCCTGTGGTTCGACTGGCAGAACGAGCTCCCCAGGCCCGGCGAGTTCGGCCCCGAGACCGACGACGAGAACCAGGGCGGCGGCTCACCCCGCCCGGGCAAGCCCCGCAGCGGCGGCAAGGGCGCCCCGCGCCACGACACCGTCACCTCCCCCCGCCAGGCCCTGGACGCCATCAAGCACCTCACCGGCGCCTGACCGAACGACAGCGCGGTGGTCCGGACCCGTCCGGACCACCGCCGCGCCCATGGCCCCCCCCCCCCCCCCCCCCCCCCCCCCCCCCCGAACCGGGGGGGCCGACCCCGCCCCCCCCGCCGGGTAGGGCAACACCC
>NZ_JBHXKE010000076.1:6578-10061 GCF_042722765.1 Kitasatospora sp. NPDC058406 | reverse complement strand
GCCCCGGCCCCAAACAACCCCCCCCCCGGGCCGCCCCCCCCGCGCGGGGGGGGGGGCCGCCCCCCCCCCCCCCCCCCCGCCGCGCCCTGCCCGCCCCCCGACCCACCAGCCACCCGCCAGGAGCAACCGTGGTCCTCTCCGCCTCCCTCGCCGTCGTCTTCGGCATCCTCACCGTCCTCCTCTACCGCAGCGGCGCCGTCCGCATCTGGTCCGGCCTCACCCTCATCCTGTTCGGCTTCACCCTCGCCTTCACCGGCCTGGGCCCGACCATCACCCGGTTCCTCACCGGCCTGGTCCAGCTCATCGGCAGCATCCGCGTCTGACCGCCACCCCACCCGCGTCAACGACCGACCACCACCACCCGCCCCGTGCCCGCCGCCCGACCCGGTCGGCGGGCACAGCCGTCCCCGAAAGGACACCGCATGGCCAACCGCCTCATCATCGGCAGCACCGGGTCCGGCAAGACCCGCGGCCTCCAACTGCTCATCGACGTCCACGCCGCAGACCCGACCACCGCCGTCTGGGCCATCACCCTCACCGCCGAGCTGGCCGGCGCCGACCGGCACGCCACCCCCGACGGCGCCGAGCAGCTGCTGACCGAGCTGCTCGCCGAGGCCGACAAGCGCTTCGCCCGCGGCCACGAGCACACCCCCACCCCGGACGAGCCGCGCATCCGCCTGGTCGTCGACCAGGTCGACCACATCCACGGGCAGCTGGGCAGCAGCGCCCCGCTCGGCCGCCTGCTCAAGCGCCTGGTCGTCACCGGCCGCGAGGCCGCCGTCGACACCGTCCTCACCGCCTCCACCACCCACCTGGACACCTGGCCCGACGGCCTGCGCCAGCACTTCGACCAGCACGGGAGCACCGAGACCCTCCCCGACCGCCGCCAGACCGACAAGGACTGACCGGCCCTCCGAACGCCCCGACTCCCGGCCCCTCCGGGGGCCGCCGGACCCGCCCCGCCACCGGGCCGGTCCGGCGGCCCCAGAAGGCGCCCGGCGCCCTCGCATACCCCTTTCCCGACCGGCCCTCGCCCCCTCTGGAGTACACCGTGGACCGCTTCGACCGCGCCCCCGAGACCGGCCGCGCCCCCGACACCGGCCGGCCCGCCGACCCGCAGGTCATCCTTCTGGAGCCCGGCTACGTGCCGTCGACCGTGGACGGCGAGATCGTCGCCGTCCCGATGAGCCTCGACCACGGGGACGCCACCAGCGTGCCCGCGCTCATCGCCGGCCAGGCCGCCGCTGTGCCGGTCTTCGACGTGAGCGCCCACCTGGACGCCATGACCGCCCGCCTGGCCGACCACCGCCGGGCCGTCGACGCCCAGGCACCCGCGCCCGCGCCGACCGTCGACCCGGGCCTGTCGCTCGCGGTGCGCCAGTACGTCCTCTACGGCTCGATCGCCTCCCTGGCGGCGGGCGGCGCGGTGTGGATGGTCGGCGCGGCCGTCGCCGAGGTCGCCCCGCACGCGGGCGAGATCGGCGACCTCCTCAAGTGGGCCGCCGTCCTGGTCGCCGCCGTCGTGCTCGGCGTGGCCGGCCTGCTCGGCAAGCTCCGAGCCGCCGCCGCCGCCGCCGGCACCGGCACCGGCGCGGGCGCATTCGCGTCCGCGAGCGGTGACGGCGCGTCCGCGACCGGCACCGTGCTGGCCCTGGTCCACCGCACCCACCAGACCACCATCGGCCGCCAGTCCGCCGGATGGCGCGGCGCCATCACCAACAACGGCTGACGGGAGAAGCCGCCGTGCGCGCACCCGACCTCGACCCCACCGGCGAGCACCACGGCGGCCTCCCCACCTGGCCCTGGCGCTACGCCGACCCCGGCCTGCACACCCGCCGCCAGCTTCGCGAACTCGGCCTGCGGCCCGGAGGACAGGAGCCGGCCGCGCAGGTGGTCACCCGCCGCGGCCTTCGCATCGCCTACCTCTACCGCCTCGACGGCGCGCTGCCGGTGCGGCCGATGACGCCGGGCCGCGCCGCCGCCCTGGACCGCGCGATGGCCGCCCGCCAGACCTGCCCGATCTGCCGCACCCGCTACGACCACTGCCTGCCGCTCAAGACGCTCGGCTCCTGCCTGCCCTGCTCCGAGCTGACCGACGACGAGCGCGACCAGCTCGCCGCCCTCACCACCACCGCCTGACCGCCCTGCAGAAAGGCACCACCGCCATGAAGCTGCGCCTGTTCGCCGGCCCGTTCGCCGACGCCGTCGCCCACGCCGCCCGCGCCCTGCCCACCCGGCCCCCGGTGCCGGTCCTCGCCGGCATCCTGCTGCGCACCGGCCCGGACGGGTTGCACCTGGCCGCGTTCGACTACGAGGCGTGCGCGACCGTGCGGGTCGACGCCGAGATCGCCGAGGACGGCACCGCGCTGGTCTCCGGACGGCTGCTGTCCGACATCGCGAAGACGCTGCCGAAGGGCGCCGAGGTCGACATCGAGCTGTCCGGAGCCCGGCTGCTCGTCGCCTGCGGGTCGGCGCGGTTCACGCTGCCGACGCTGCCGGTCGAGGAGTACCCGGCCCTTCCCGTGGTCCCGGACACCGTGCTGACGGTGGAGGGCGACGCGCTCGCCGACGCGGTCGCCCAGGCCGTGGTCGCCGCCGGCACCGACGACAGCCTGCCCGCCCTCACCGGCGTGCAGATGATCCTGGAGGGCAGCCGCCTCACCCTCGCGGCCACCGACCGCTACCGGTTCGCGGTCCGCGAGCTCACCGTGACGCCCACCGGCACCCTGCCCCGCACCAAGCCGGTCAAGGCCGGAAGCAAGGCCGACCGGGACGGCGGGCCGACGGCTGAGGAACTCGACGCGGCCGGCCGCACCGTCCTGGTGCCGGCCAAGTTCCTGTCCGAGGCGGCCCGCGCCCTGGCCGGGGAGCACCCGGTGGCCATCGGCTGGTCGGACGGGCAGCTCACCCTCTCCGTCCCGGGCCGCACCACCGGCACCCGCCTGCTGGACGGCGAGTTCCCCAAGTCCCGCAACCTCTTCCCCACGGCCGAGGACGCGGAGCTGACCATCACCGTCCCGGTCGAGGAGGCGCTGGCCGCCATCAAGCGCGTCGCCCTGGTCGCCTCCGACAAGCGCCCGATCCGCCTGGCCGTCGACGGCGACCAGCTGCTCATCGAGGCCGGCGACGGCGACGACGCCCGCGCAGCCGACCGCGTCCCCTGCCACTCCGTCGGCTCGCTCGCCGACCGGGCCCAGGGGTGCGACGTCGCGTTCAACCCCGGCTACCTCGCCGACTGCCTCAAGTCGATGACGCCCCCGAGGCCCGCTTCCACCTCACCTCCTCCACCAAGCCCGTCCTGGTCCTCGGCCACAGCGGCGGCGACGCCGGCGACTACCAGCACCTGCTGATGCCGATCCGCCTCCAGGGCTGACCCCGCGCGCCACCCCGGCCGGCCCCCCACCCCCCCCGGCCCCGCCCCCCCCCCGGGCGGCCCCCCCACCCCCCCCCCCCCCCCAACCGCAGGGCACCCCCCCCGGGACC
>NZ_JBHXKE010000076.1:0-6568 GCF_042722765.1 Kitasatospora sp. NPDC058406 | reverse complement strand
CCCTACCCGCCCCCGGGGTTCCCCCGGGCGCCCCCGGGCCCGCCCCCCCCCCCGGCCCGCCCCGGCCCCCCGCGGGGGCCGGCCCCGCACCCGCCGCCACCCACCTCACCGAGGAGCAGCACCCCGTGAACCAGCACACCGACCACAGCGAGCCCACCACCGCCCCCGGGGCGCGGCCGTCCCGGAGTATCCGTGAGGCGGCCGGCTGCCGGGCCCGCGCCCTGACCGCTCCGGGCGGCTGGCTCGACCGGCGCCGCCGGGAGGTCGTCGACGGCCTGGACGACCCCGCCGGCGCCGAACCGTGGGTGCGCGCCGTGGCCTTCCTGGCCGTGGTCACCCTCGCGGTCCTGGTGCTCGGCACCGTCGGCGGCATCCTGCTGAACGGCGCCGGCGCGCTGGTCGGCGCGATCCACGTGCCGCAGGACCTGCCCGCCGACGGCGACGGCCTGCGCGCCGCCATCACCGGCCCCGTCCACACCTACCTCGCCGCCCACACGCCCGCCCCGCTCACCGAGGCCACCGCCTACGGCGCGTGGAAGACGGTCGGCCTGGTCACCGCGCTGCTGGCGTTCCTCACCCGGGGCGCCGTCGCGCGCGCCGGCTGGACGGCCTGGTCGGTCGCGTCGCTCGCCATGGTGTGGAGCGCCGCGGACCCCGCCGGCCGCCCGGTCGCCACCGGCCTGACCGCCGCCGCCCTCACCGCCGCGAGCCTGGTCGCCCTGCGCGGCCTCTCCTTCAGCCTGCGCCCGACGGTGACCACCCACACCGAGATGGCTCCGCAGATCACCATCCAGACCCCCGAGCCCACGCCCGCGCCGGCCCCGGCCCCGGCTCCGGCCCGGCTCGCCGCGCTGCCCAACCCCGGGGGCCCGTTCGACCACCGCCACTGAGCCGACCACGACGACCAGGAGCAGCCCGCCCGTGACCGAACCCGCCCTCCCCCACCCCGTCCGGCTGACCGCCGTCATCGCCCAGCGCGGCCAGGCCCTGGCCGCCGACGTCGCCCAGCTGCGTGCCGACGCCGACCGCCTGGCCGCCGGCCTCGCCCGCGGCGTCAGCACCACCGACACCGAGCGGCTCACCGTCCTGGCCCAGCGCATCCACGCCCAGGCGTCCCGGATCGAGGGCCTGACCGACGCCCGCAGCCTCACCTGATACCCGCCCCGCCGGGGCCGGCACCCCACCGCACCGGCCCCGGCGGACCACCACACACCGCCGATTCGAAGGAGTCCCACGTTGTCCTGGGCGATATCCCGCGACGAGCAGATCGCCGCGCTCTACCAGAGGCTCCAGCACCGCTCCGCGATCCTGGCCGGCCTCACCCCCGGCACCCTCTCCCACACCGGGATCCAGTCCGAGTGCGACGCCATCCACGCCGAGATACGGCGCCTGGAGACCTCCCGCAGCATCTCCCCCAAGGCCCTGCTGCTCGTCGTCGGCATCACCGCGCTCCTCCTGTGGAGCCTCCTGACGTCCGGGCGCTGACGCCGCCCACCACCGCGCCCGTCTCCCCGGCCCGCCAGGCCGGGACGGCGGGCGCCGTGGTGCGCGGAGCCGGCCGCCCGGCCGACACCGACCACGCAGGAGGAACCCGCCGTGACCACCACCACCACCACCACCCGTGAAGACCTGCTCGGCCCGGTCGAGCCCGGCGACCTGGTCGTGATGATCGGGGCCAGCGGCTCGGGCAAGTCGACCTTGCTGCGCTCCTTGCCCGCGCACCAGATCGTCAGCCTGGACCGGCTCCGCGCCCTCGCATCCGAGCCCGGCGACCAGGACAGCACGCCCGACGCCGTCCTGCTCCAGCACCAGATCCTCGCGATGCGCCTACGCCGTGCCAAGACGGTGATCGTGGACAACACCTCGGTCGAGGCGCAGCACCGCCTGCAACTGGTGGAGCTGGCGCACCAGTACGGCCGCCGTGTGGTCGCGGCCTGGGTGGACGCTCCGCTTCGGACCTGTCTCGCCCGCAACAGCGCGCGCCCGGACCGCGAGCGCGTACCGGAGGCGGTCGTGCGCTGGCAGCACGCGATGGCCCGCGCCGCCCGGCACAGCCTGCCCGGCGAGGGCTTCGACGAGATCCGCCACCACCGCACCGCCTGACCGGGCCATCACGCCGCCCGCCACCGCGCCCCGCCCGCCGGCCAGCCAGGCCGGAGCAGCGGGGCGCCGTGGTGAGCGGCGCGGCCGCCCGGGCCCGCACCCGCAAGCGGCGCGGAGCCACCCTTCGGGCCCCGGACCTGACCCACCACCAGCCATCGCACCAGCCACCGAACCACCCACCGGAAGGAACCCCCGGAATGACCGAGCAGACCACCGACCTGCGCACCCGCGCGCTGCGCACCCTTCTCGACCTCGCCGACCCGGCCGCTAGCGTCGCCGCCGGAGCCGCCGCCGGCCTCACCACCTACCGCGCCCTGGCGGCCCGCCCCGTCGAGACCCGCATCACCCTGGCGCTGGCCGCAGCCGCGCTCACCGCGGTGCTCGCCGACCAGCACACCCACCACCTCCTGGCCCCGCTCCGGGCCCGCCTCGGCGTCGCGCGCCACCCCGCGCCGACCACCGCGGTGCCGTCGCTGGCGCAGCTCGCCCAGGACTCCACCGCCAACCTGGCGGCGAGGGCGGCCGGCGGCGCGATCCACCTCGACCACGGCTCCGGCTGCCTCACCAGGCCGCAGAACTGGGTGGGGCGACCGGACGGCACGGCCAGGTGCGAGCTCACCCCCGGCGCGTACCTGCTCTACCAGCCGTCCGGCACGGACAGCGGACTCGCCGAGTACGCCGGTCGCCCGCGTTACTACGAGCTGGTCGCCGACGGCGAGTACCGCGTCGTCGTCACCACCGTCACCCAGCTCGCCGACCTTCTCCAGCGCCACGCCGACGGCCGCCCGCTCGACGGCAGCGACGAGGACGACCCGTGGGCCCCGGCCCCCGACCGGGACGCCGCCACCTCCCCGGCCTCCCGCACGGACGACGACGAGGACCAGGACGACGACGACCGCGACCAGGAGGCCGACGCCTGGGCCGACGGGACCCTCTAGCACCACCCCGGCCGGCGGCTCCGGCAGCCGGCCCACCTCTTCCACACCCGCACCGACCCGCCGCCCACCGCGCCACCTACCCGGTCCGGCCCGCACCGCGCGGGCCGGACCGACCCGTCGAAGGAGCCACCCCATGACCGCCGTCGCCCCGATCCCCCGCCGCGGCCTGTTCGCCACCGACCCCGACCAGCGGCTGCGCCCCGGCACCCCCACGACCGACTGGGAGCTGTGGCTCACCGGCCCGAACACCCTGCTGACGATGCCCGACCTCGCCACCGCCCTGATGGCCGCCGCCGAACACAACGCCCTCGCCGCCGACATTGACGACGGTTCCCCGCTCCAGCCGGTGTCCTACGCGGTCGTGCTCTTCCGCGGCTACGCCTGGCGGCGCGAGGGCGCAGCCCGCTCGGACGCCGGTGTCGCCGTCCCGTCGCTGTGCTGGACCGCCACGTGCGGCATCTGCGGCGACACCCCCGAGGACGAGTTCATCCCCCACCACACCAGCCCCGAGGCCGCCGCCGACGACGCGGCCGGCAGCCGCGAGTGGGGGCAGTTGCCCGACGGGCGGCTGGTCTGCGACCGCGACGACGACGCCCACGACGAAGCCCGCGCCCAGGCCGCCGCCGACAGCGACACCGTGCCGGACGAGAACCAGCTCACCTTCCTGTAGACCCCGGCCCAGAGGAGGACCACGTGCACCACGTCATCGCTCCCACCCCGGACAGCCCCGCCAGCCAGGCCGTCGGCCTGGACCTGGACGGCACCCTCACCCAGCCCGGCCCCTGGCTCGGCGGCCGAATCGGCCTGCCCCAGCCCGGCGCCATCGACGCGCTGCGCACCCTGGCGCGGCATCGGGCGGTGTTCGTCTACACCGCCAGGCCGACCCGGTGGTTGCCGGAAGTGGCCGACTGGGTCACCTGGTACTCGGGCCTCGAAGCGTTCGTCGACCCGTCGCCGGAGCGGGCCTACTGGACGTCCTCGGGCGGCACGATCCTGGTCACCAACACCAAGCTCGGCGCGGCCGCGTACGTGGACGACCGCGCCGTTCACCACGCCGGCGACTGGGCCATCACCTTCGCCGCAGTCAGCCGTGCGATCGGCCTGGGCCGGCCCGGCGTCTGCACCACTACCTGATCCGGCACAACGGAAGGGCCCACCCCCGGGGGTGGGCCCTTTTGTGTTTCAGCCTCTACTCGACCGAGTCGGCTGCAATTTCGGCGTCCACCGGCCGGGCCAGTTCCGCTGCGGCAGCCCGCTTCGCGGACGCGAGGCGTTTGGACAGCTTCTCCACCTCCACGCCGAGGTCAACCAGGTGCCGGTGGGTCGCCTCCGGATCCGCGCCGATGGCGACCTTCACGGCCGCGGGCGTGAGAAGCGCCGATACGCGCCCGCGCAGTATCCCGGCAGCGCGCCCCAGGTCCCGCAACTCGGCCACCGCGGGAGCCGGCCCGAGCTCCTGCACGTCGGGGTCAGAAATTTCTGACCTCCCCGACTTCAGTCCTTCAGAGAGGTCAGAAATTTCTGACCCCGAGTTCTGGGGCGGGATGGACGGTGGCGCCGTCAGCTCCTGGACGACCTCCGCGAGCCGCGCAGCGGTGGGTCGCCGCTTTCCCTTCGCCGCAGCCTCTTCCACGGCCGTGGACACCGCCACCTTCGCGGCCTCCAGCCCATGGACTGTGATGGCCTCCGCGACGACCTTCCGGGAAGCCGCCTTCGTCAGGTGCTGCGTCAGATCCTGGCCGAGCCCGGCCACCGTCCTCACCCTGCCCGCGTCCTGAAGCAGCTCGAAGACGTACTTCTCCTCGACGTCCAGGACCGAGCCTGCCCACTGCGCGAAGTTAGTGTGCCCGGCCACCACGTGGAGTTCGCGCTGCTGCGCGACCTCCAGCAGGATCCCCTTGTTCAGGACCACGAAGTCTTCGGCCCTTTTACCGAGGCCATCGATCTCGACTAGCCGGGCAGTGACGAACTCCAATTGTTCCTCGGGCGTCCCCTGGACATCCTCCGGACTGAGCACGCGGCCGCCGGAGAAGGAGCCCGTCTGCGGGGCCGCCGAGTTCTCCAGCACCGCGAGGGCGCTGTGCGTCGCCGGGGGCGCGGCCTGCGCGGCCGCCTCCTTCTGCAGCTCGGCCGGAACCGCCGGGTCGATCGCCGAGTCGGCCGCCTTCTTCAACCGGCTGTTGCCCGCCGCGATCAGCTTGTTGCTCATTCGGCCACTCCCGACGCGGTCAGAATTCGGTCGTACGCGCCCGCGAGGGCCTGCGCTTCCTTGCCGGTCGCCGCAGTGATCGGCACGCAGGCGAACCTGGTCTGCTGGCGCACCGAGTGCCTGGGGATGGCGAGGTCATCACGGTAGAGATCGCCGTAAGTGTCGGCGAGGTACTTCCCTATGGCGTCCTTCAAGGTGCTCCGGCCGCCAGGCACGATCGACGGCACGATGCCGACGACGCGCAGGCCCGGGTTCATACCCAGATCCTTCACCAGCCGGATGGTGGCGAGCGCCTCCTTCGCCCCGATCCGGCCGTCCTCGTCGAGCGTCGCGGGGATGACCACATCCGTCGCGGCCACCAGTGCGGCGGTGACGAGCTTCCCGCCCGCCCGAGGCGGCAGGTCCAGGATGCCGACAGCGTCCTCCTCCACCGCACCCTTCAACGCTAGACGCAGCCGGAACTCCAAGCCGATGGCGACGTTGTCCGTCTCGCGGTTCGCCAGCGCGCGCTCCGCGGCGATGACCTGAACACCCGGCCACGCCTCCGAGGCCGGAGCGAACGCCTCGACTGCCAGCCCCGTCTCCCCCTGGGGGTCCAGGGCGAGCAGGTCGTTCATCGTGAAAGCCGGCGCGTCGTCCTCGGAGATCCCGAGCTCGGACGTGAAAGTGCCTCGCGGGTCCAGGTCGCCACCCACGACCTTCTTGTTCCTTGCACGGGCCGCAGCAACCAAGCCGGCCGCGAGGGCGGACTTCCCGACCCCGCCCTTTTCGCTGTAGACCGCGATCACCCTGCTGCTCATACCCGGCCCCTTAGCCACTTCCACGCCCAGTTCACAGAGGCAGGCTATCCGGGAGCAGAGCCACGCCGGCACTTGCCCACGCGTGTCCGCGCGGAGAGCGGGAGCGGACGGCACGTCGTCGGCACGGTGGCCAAGCCGACGCGGGTAAGAAAGACAAGGCGAACTCCGAAGTGACGCCCGACCCGATCAGGGACTGGAGGGTCGCTCTCAAGGGCCTCCAAGGTGCCCACCCGCGCTCGCCCCCGGGCACCCACTCCGCAGCCAGGGAAGCGGACCCGCGGGCCGCCGAAGCCCTGCTCGCCGAGATGAAGAAGACCGCGGCGGGAATCCTCCGACGAGTTCAACAGGCCACGGAATCCAGCTGATCAGCCCTCGGTGCCGACCGTAGGAGCGGCACCTCATCGCGCAGCGCCTCCGAAGTGGGGGGGCCCGCCCCGGGACCCGGGGCCCCCGCAGGGTGGGGGCAGGGGGGGGGGGGGTCAACCCCCCCCACAGAACCTACTAGGGGGTGATGCACC